>DASSAT010000430.1:0-13712 GCA_035699305.1 Fimbriiglobus sp.
AATGTCCCTGACTGGTTGACCTGTCCACCCCCCACCCTAACCCTCCCCCCCAAGGGGGGAGGGAACAAGAAAGAATACCCCTCACCCCCAACCCCTCTCCCCTTGGGGGGGAGTGGGGGTAAGAACTCCATGCGATCCGATATCAGTGTCTGCCGTCGGCCGATCGCAGCGGGACTGGACCAACCTCGTCGAGGAAATAGCGCAGCAGGGTGGCCAGCGGCTTGGCCGCCACCTGCCCCAGCCCGCAGATGGACGTTACCTCCAGCGCCCGGTCGAGTTCGCGGACCGCCGTCTGGAGCCGCTCCAGTTCGTCGGGAGTCGGGCGGTCGCGGAGCAGGCCCAGGCCGACCTCGGCCAGCTTCTGCGACCCGGTCCGGCACGGCACGCACTTGCCGCACGACTCGTTGCGGAAGAACTCGGTGGCGTTCGCCGCCGCGGCCGTCAGGTCCGCCCCGTCGGCGTAGACGACGATCCCTGCCCCGAGCGAAAGCCGCAGGCCGCGGAACACGTCGATGTCCAGCTCCACGTCGAGCAGGTCGGTCGTGCGGCCCGGGTTCTTCGGGTCCGTCAGCCGCCGGGGGACGAACCCGCCGGACGGGCCGGAGGTGGCCACCGCCTTCAACCGCTCCTCGCCGCCGATCACCCCGCCGGCCGCAGCCATGAGGTCACGGACCTTCGCCCCGATTGGTACTTCGTAGGCACCGGGGCGGGCCACGTCGCCGGAGACCGAGAAGAACCGCATGCCGCGGCCGCCCGGCCCCAGGTCGCCGTACCAGTTCACCGGCCGGGCCGGGTCGAGGACGGTGTGCAGGGCGATGCCGGGGACCCAGGCGAACGTCTCGACGTTGTTGACCAGGGTTGGCCGGTCGAAGAGGCCGTTGGTCGCCAGCTCCGGCGGGCGGTTGCGGGGCTGGGCGCGCTTCCCCTCCATCGCCTCGATCAGCGCGCTCTGCTCGCCACAGATGTAGCCGCCGGGGCTGACGAAGACGGCGACCGGGAAGTCCAGCCCGGTCCCGCCGACGTCCGACCCGCACACGCGCTCGCGCTCGGCGGCCGCGATCGCCGCCCGGACGGCGTCGGCCTGCTCCGGGTACTCGTGGCGGATGTAGACGTACCCGCGGCTGGCCCCGCAGGCCAGCCCGGCCAGGACCACGCCCTCGACGACCAGGTGCGGCGCCCGCAACAGCAGCTCGCGGTCCTTGAACGTCCCCGGCTCGCTCTCGTCGGCGTTGCAGACGATGTACTTCTCGGCGCCGGCGGCGCGGGCCACGTCGTCCCACTTCTTCCAGGCCGGGGCGCCGGCCCCGCCCATCCCGCGCAGGCCAGACAGCTTGAGCTTGGCGATCAGGTCGATCCTGCCCAGCGCGGCGGCCGGGTCCTCCGCCTGTCGCAGTTCCCGCAGGTAGCGCCGGGCCGCCTCGTAGGCAGGAGAGACGTCGATCCGCCACGGATCGCCGGCGCGGGGCCGGTCGGCGTCCCGGTTCGGCGCGGGCGGTGGCTGGCCGTCGGCCAGCGCCAACACGGCGGTCTCGACCTCCGCGGCGGGCCGGCCCAGGTAGAGCGCGTCGTGGACTTCGGCCCCGACCGCGTGGCGGTTGACGCAGACGGCCGGGGCACGGTCGCACCGCCCCAGGCACGACACCTCCCGGACGCCGACCCGCCCGTCGCCGCCGAACCGCGTTCGCAGCGCGGCCGTCAGCCCCGGCGCGCCGCGGAGGTGGCAGGTCATGTCGCGGCAGACGTCCACCTCGACCGGTTCCGGCGGGCGGCGGCGGAAGTGCGGGAAAAAGCTGACCACCTCCTCGACCCGGTACGTCGGTATCCCGAGGTGGGCGGCGAGGTCGGTCAAGTCCCGGTCGTTCAACCACCCCTTGACCCGCTGGAGTTTCGTCAGCGCGGCGGTGACAGTCCCCTGGACCGGGTCGGTGACGGCCATCCGGGTACTTTCCTGGAGCTGAGGGGCTACCGGTTCGGGTCGCTCCAAGACAGTAAGGGGGTGACAAGGTGGTGTCAACTGGGGGGCCGACCTGAGTTATCCCCGGTATCGTGCTGAGCCGTGATGATGTGGCATCCGGGACCGGGGACCGAAGGCGTTCACCACAAAGGCACAAAGGTCACACAAAGACACACAAAGAGGAAGAATAGCCCTGCCTTCCTTTGTGCTTTCTTTGTGTGACCTTTGTGCCTTTGTGGTGAGTGCCTTCGACGAAGGGCGCAGTCACGAGAAAAACCGAGAATGGCCAGGTGGGCTGACCGTTGCACCGGGCGGCCGAGATCGGGTACGCTGCGGTCCAGTACTGCCCCACCATCACCGGGTCTTCATGCGTCACCGCCGAGCCGTCGCCGGACTGGCCGCGGCGTACCTCGCCGTGGCCGGGTACGGCTGCACTGTCCCCGCGCCCCCCGCCCCGCCAGCGAATGGCGGAGGAGGCGCATCCGAAGGTCCGCGTGTCCTTGGCATGAACGGCTGCGCCGCCCGCGGCTGCCACGGTGGCCCGACCATCGGGCCGGACGGTCAGTCGCGGGCGGTGAACTCGGGGAATGCCTTCACCCACTGGTTGCTCCACGACCGGCACGCCCGCGCGTATCACGCCCTGACGACGGAGAAGTCGAGCGAGATCATCCGACGGTTAGGGAAAGGGTGGCGGGCCGCGACCGAAGAGCCGCGCTGCCTCGCCTGCCATACCACCCCCGCCCTGGCGACTCCGCCCCCGGCGTCTGACGAGGTCCGCCGACTCCGCTTCGAAGGGGTGAGCTGCGACGCCTGCCACACCCGGCCGAGACACGGCACCGGCGAGTGGCTGACCCGTCACACGAAGGGCTGGGCCGACGGCGGTCTGCCGGACTGCTATCAGAACCGTGGGATGAGGTGGTTCGGCGACGCTACGGCGCGGGCGGCGACTTGCGTCGGCTGCCACGTCGGCGCCCCCGCGCGGTCGGGCTTGCCGGCCCGGGATGTGACGCACGACCTGATCGCTGCGGGGCACCCGCGGCTGAACTTCGAGTACCTGACGTACCTGTCCGCCCTGCCCCCGCACTGGATCGAACACGGCCCCCGGCCGGCGCCCGCGCCGCCGTCGCAAGCCCCGGTCTCCCCCGGCTACGAGGCGCACGCTTGGCTGGCCGGGCAGATCGAGACCGCGAGGGCGGGCCTGGAACTCTGCGCGGCGCGCGCCAAGAACTGGCCGGAGTTGGCGGAGTTCGACTGCTACTCCTGTCACCACGACCTCAAGCCGGCGGGCCGCGCGTCTTGGCGGGCGCTGCGGGCCGCGGCGCGTTCGCCCGGGGCGCCGGGTCGCCTGCCGTGGGCCGGGGCCAACGTCTCCGATCCGCTCCTGAAGTTCCTCACACCAGTGTTCGCGGACCGGTTCGCGGCAGCCGGCCGTGACGCGACGTCCTGGCACCCTCCCGACGTCAAGGAGTTTGCCGAACTCCTGCCCAGGCCCGGGGCGGTCCCGACACTCGACGCGGCCGACCCGCAGGCGGGATTGAAGCTGTTCCAGGAGCTGCGATTGCGGGAGCGGGCCGCCGCCGGGGAACTGTGGCGGATGAGCTGGGATGAGGCGGCCCAGACGTACTACGCCCTGCGCGCCGCCGACGCTTCCCGTCGGCGGGCCGGGCCACCGGATGCGCCCGATGAGGGGATTGCCGCTTCGCTTGAGCGGGTGCGGAAGGTGGTCGTGCTCCCGCAGCACCCGCGTGTGAACAGCCCCGCGACCTACGACCCGAACGCAACGGCCAAGGCGATCGGCGAAGTGATCGCGGCGTTCGAGCAGTGGTCCGCCAAGCACACACAGCGGTAGTTCCGCGGCCCACCGGTCCGTTGACACCCGGTCGCCGCCGGGTAAACTCGGGACCGTTTCCTGTCGCGGCCGACCGCCGCTCGCCGAGGGTCCGCCGTGCTGGTCTTCGGCCGCAAGCAGTTCGCCGCCCACTTCCGCTGGTTCGTGGCTGCTGTCGCCCTGACCGCCGGGTCCGTCGGGTGGTATCTGGGGGAGTTCGCCGCCGGCGGGTCGCTCCCCGGGGGCGGTAGCCGGGTCGGGCTGGCCCTCGGGACCGGGGCGGCGCTGATCATCGCCTTCGAGATGCTGCTCTGGCCGCGGAAGCGGTTCCCCGGCGTCCGCACCTTGCCGTGGGTCCGCACCCAGTGGTGGATGAAGGCCCACGTCTGGCTGGGGCTACTGTGCGGTCCGGTCGCACTGCTGCACACCGGGTTCCGGCTGGGCGGGTGGCTGACGACCGCGCTGGCGGTCGTCCTGACGCTGGTACTCGTCAGCGGCGTGTGGGGGCTGGTCCTCCAACACCTGTTGCCGCGGCGAATGTTCGAGCTGGTCCCGGACGAGGTGCCGGTCGCCGAGATCGAGCGCGTGATGACCACTCACACGGACGACTTCGCGGACCGGCTGGCGGCCGACCGGGGGGCGTTCGGCGGTGAGCCGGTGCCCGGCTCGGAAGTGCTGGCCGAGGCGTTCGAGAAAGACGCCCGGGGATATCTGACCGGCCGGGCGCGACCGCCGGCCTTGCGGGTCCAGGACCGCGCCGCCCGCTGGTTCGCGGACTTGACGGTGTCCACCCACCCGGCCAGCCACGCGCGGGTTCGGGAGCTGGAGGAACTCTGCGGCCTGCGCCGCCAACTCGACGCCCAGGCAAGACTGCACTGGTGGCTACACAACTGGGTCTGGGTCCACCTGCCACTGTCGGTCGCCCTGGTCGGCCTGCTGGCCGCCCACGTTTACACCGCCTTGCGGTACATCTGAACCCCCGAGCCGTCGCCCATGGCGCTGCCGAACACGAGCAAGCAGAAGTCGGCCCGGATCGACTGGGGCTACTTCAACCGCCGCGGCCAACTCGCCCGGGTCCGGCGGTGGCTGTGGGTCGCGGCGTTGGCCGTCGTCGTCGCGCCGCTGCTGCTCGCCACCGTTGCGGCCGCCTGGACCGGCGACCCGCCGGCGCCGCTGGCCGCCATCGCGTCTCGGGGTCCGCTCACATCTCCACATGCCGCCTGGGACAACCGGTGCGACGCCTGCCACGTCCCGTTCGAGCCGATCAACGGCGACGGCTGGCGCGCCCGCCTGTTCGGAGAACCGGTGCCCACGGTCCGGGCCGCCGTCCGGTGCGAGGGCTGCCACGCCGGGCCGCCGCACCACCCCAACGAACGGCCCGAGTCGGTGGCCGGCTGCGCCGACTGCCACCGCGACCACCGCGGCCGAGACGCCTCCCTGGTTCGGCTGGCCGACGAGACCTGCGTCCGGTGCCACGGCGACCTCGACCAACACTACCGCGACCCGTCCACAATCCGGGTCCATCGGGCGATCACCGGGTTCGCCGACCCCGGCGCCCACCCCGAGTTCCGGCCCGTCGCGTCCCCGGCCGACCACGCCCGGACGCTGAAGTTCAGCCACGCCACCCACATGCCCGGTGCATTAACTAAGAAGCCGCTCGCTGAAATGATCCCCGACGCGGCGCAGCGGACGAGGTACGCCGAGCTGTTGAAGGCGGCGGACGGACAGGCCGCGCGGTGGTGCGCGGCGTGTCACCAACTCGACGCCGGGCGGGGCGACTCGTCCGCAGACCTGGTCCGGCAACTCCTGGGCGGGTTGCCGCGGGAACCGCTCCAGCCGCCGCGTGCGGCTGGCGAACACTTCCTGCCAATCAACTACGAATCTCACTGCCAGGCGTGCCACCCGCTGACGTTCGAGACGCCCCGCGGGTGGGTGACGGCCCCGCACCGGGTCCAGCCGGACGAGCTGGACCGGTTCCTGCGTGAGACGTTTGCCGGAATGTTCCTGGCGGACGAGTTGAAGAAACTCCCCGAGCCGGACCGCGGCCCCGGTCGGGTCGATCCGCGGCCGACAGAGCCGGAGCCGAGGACGCTCCGGGAGCGGGTCGAGCGGGCGCTGGCCGACTCGATGCGGCTGGCCCAGCAGCGGCTCTACGTCGGGGCGCAGACCTGCGAGAAGTGCCACCACTACGCGGAGCGGCGAGCGGATAACCCGCAGTTCCCCGTCCGCATCACCCCGGTCTCGACCCCGACCGTCTGGATGACCCGGGCGCGGTTCGATCACACCCCCCACCGGGCGGTGGACTGCCGACACTGCCACCGCCGCGCGTCCTCGACCGGGGAAGACGAATCGATTCGGTCCGGCGGCCCGCTCGGGCTGGAGTACCGGCATCCTCCCGACCTGCCCGGCGTTGCGGTCTGCCGCGAGTGTCACAGCCCGGCGGGCGGCGTCCGGCACGGCTGCACGGACTGCCACGTCTACCACCACGCCGATCGGGGGCTGCAAGGGCGCGGCTCCCCGGCGCGGGCGCCGTCAGCCTCGCACCCGAACGCGCAATCGTTCCTTCGCGGCCGCTGACGCGTCGATCGGCTTCCCGGATTCCTGGGCGTTCTCCCGCGTCTTAATGCAGTAGCGACTTCATCGATGCTCGAAAGGCATTCACCACAAAGGCACAAAGGTCACACAAAGAACACACAAAGTAAGGAGGAAGAGAAGACCCGCCCTGTCTTCCTTTGTGTCTCCTTTGTGTGACCTTTGTGCCTTTGTGGTGAATGCCTCGGCTCGGGCACACCCCGGAGCCTGCCAGACAAAACGAGGGGTAGCTCCGCCCGGGTTCCCCTTGCACAAATCGGAGGACACCGGTACAGCGCCAGGTGATTCCACGGCTGGGTAGTCCGCGTCGGCGGGACGTGATATGAGCAGGTTGCTGCGATACGTGAGTCTCGCCGTTACACTCGGGGCCGTGGCGTCAACAGCCACGGCCCAGGAGCCTGGCTCTCACGTCGGCGTCGTGGTCCCGGTCGGGGACGGCCCACTGGCCACGCCCGAGCCGCCGATCCACGTCCGTGACCTGACCCCGGCCGAACTGCCGGGCGGCTCGAACTCCGCGTACAACGTACTGACCACGCCGGAGTCGCCGGGGGCTTGGCTCGTCACCGCCGACTACCTGCTGTGGCGGCCGCGGCTGGACAGCACCGACTACGCTCTGCTCGACCCCCGGAACGACCTCGCCCCGCAGGGGCGCGTCCGCAACCTCACCTACGACACCCGCAGCGGCCTGCGGGTCGGTCTCGGCTACCGGCTGCCGGGCCACGGCTGGGACGTCGGCGTGACTTACACCGACCTGCACACCTCCGGCCACGACGCGCTCGCCGCACCGCCCGGCGGTGTCCTCTACCCGACGCTGACCCGGCCCGGACTCATCGACACCGCCAGCCGGGCCGCGGCCACGGCTGGATTGGACTATCAGGTCTTCGACATCGACTTCGGTAAGCGGTTCGCCGTCGATCCGTACCTGTCGCTGCGGGTGTTCGGCGGGGTCCGGCTCGCGTCCATCGACGTGGACCAGAGCGTCCTGTACGACGGCTGCCAGGCCCGGCTGGCCGAGGTGCGGACCTGCGCCGGGCTGGAGGGGGCCGGGCCGACCGCTGGGGCCGAGGCCCGCTGGGCCGTGAGCGACCGGCTGGGGCTGTTCGGCACCGCCCGCGGCGGGATGCTATTCGCCGACTTCGACGGACGGGTTCGGGAGACCAACGCCGGCGGGGCGGTCCTCAACGCCGACGTGTCCGACCGGTTCGCGGGGCTGGCGCCGTTCGTGTCGGTCGGACTGGGCGGCAGCTGGCGGTGGCGGACCCTGACGCTGGTCGCCGGGTACGAGGTGACGCACTGGTTCAAGGCGACCACCCGCCCGGTCCTGGTCGATGACTTCGCCGCCGGCAAGGTGGTCCGCCGTCGCGGCGACCTGAGCCTTGACGGCATCTTCCTACGGCTCGGCGCCGCATACTAGGCGTTTCATGTCGGTGTAGCGTCTCCCGGGCCGCCACGGAGGGCGGCCCCAACGGGGTCTCGTAGGGGCCGCCCTCCGTGGCGGCCCGCGCACCCGCTACACCATCCCGAAAAGCGCTCGAAGTACCGACGCCCCGGCGGGGTCGGTCCCCACCGTCGCCGGGGCCGACCCGCTGGAACCCTGCGACCCGATCGCCTACATCAACGACCGGAGGTGTCGGCCCGGGAGACCGCCGCATGATCCCTGTCATCGCAGCCGCACTTGTTGGCGCCGGCGCCACGGCACCGCTCCTCGCCTCGCCGTACCGCTGGTCGCTGTCCCCGCCGCTGGTCGCGCCGGCGGAGCGGCCGGGCGACCCGTGCGTCTCGGTCAAGGACCCCACCGTCGTCTTCCACGACGGCAAGTGGCATCTGTTCTGCACCATCCGCAGCAAAAAGCGCACGCACCAGATCGAGTACCTGTCGTTCGCCGACTGGCCGAAGGCCAACGAGGCGAAGCGGCACGTCCTCACCCTCTCCGAAGGGTACTTCTGCGCCCCGCAGGTGTTCTACTTCACCCCGCATAAGAAGTGGTATCTAATCTACCAGGTCGGCGACCCGACGCGCAAGCCGCAGCTTCAGCCGGCCTTCTCCACCTCGACCGACATCGGCGACCCCGCGTCGTGGTCGAAGCCGAAGCTGCTCTTCGACCGCGACCCCGAAGGCGTGAAGTCGTGGATCGACTTCTGGGTGATCTGCGACGCCACCCACGCCCGGCTATTCTTCACGTCCAACGACGGCCGGATGTGGCGCAGCGACACGACGCTCGCCGACTTCCCGCACGGCTGGGGCAAGCCGGCGGTCGTCCTCCGCGGTGACATCTTCGAGGCGAGCCACACCTACAAGGTGAAGGGGGCGGACAAATACGTCACGATCGTCGAGGCTCAGGCCGGCGACCGGCGGTACTACAAGGCGTACACCGCCGACCGACTCGACGGCGAGTGGAAGCCGTTGGCCGACACCCGCGCGAACCCGTTCGCCGGCCGCGACACTATCACGGCCAAGGACGGCAAGCGGTGGACCGACAGCGTCAGCCACGGCGAATTACTGCGCGCGGGGGTGGATGAAAAGTTGGAAGTGGACGCGAAGCGGGTGCGGTTCCTGTTCCAGGGCGTCTCCGACGCGGACCGCAAGGGCAAGCGGTACGGCGACATCCCCTGGCGGCTAGGGCTGCTGGAGTTGCGCTGAGCGTAGTAGGCACACTCCGTGTGCCGTTCTTCGGAGACGGCACACGGAGTGTGCCTACTACACTCCAGTCCCGTCAGTTCTCCGTGAACACCTCGCCGCCGTTGCGGGTGATCAGGGCGGCGAGGACGCCGGGGGCGATGCTCTCGCGCAGGAACTGGACCGAGCCGTCCCCCCTCAGCGCCTGGACCCCGCCGGTGTGGAACGAGTACAGGCCGTTCACGTTCGAGACGTTGATCGTCGCGCAGCCGTTGGGCGGCTCCGTGGTGCCGACCGGCAGCGGGCCGGGGAGGCTGGTGTCGTAGCTCTTGATCCGCCGGGCGGTGTTGTAGTCGGCCCACCCCGAGTTCAGGGTCAGCCCGCCGTCGAGCAGGGTCGAGCCGGCGTTCGGCTTGCCTCGGTAGTACACCTTCTGCCGGCCGGCCTGCTCGGCGAACGCGATCGTGTTCGACAGCCCGTCGGAGATCTCCCCGTGCTGCACCTTCGTCTTGCGCACCCGGTCGTTGGTCCCGAGCATCCCGACGTCCCGAAGGTCGGGGGCCGGGTTGGTCGGGTACAAGGCCCCCGCGCAGTTCCGCAGGACGTTATCCACCCCGCGGGGCGGGGCGTAGTCGGTGTACCCGATGGTGCCGGGGCCGGACCCCGGAAGCCCGACCGACTGGAAGTACAGGCCGTAGTCCGACGGCCGGTCCGGGGCGGACGGGCAAATGAAGACCTTGATCCGGGTCCCCGCGGTGGTGTTCGTCCCGAAGTTCGGCGGCAGGTTCCGCGGGTCGATAACGGACAGGTCCTCCCTGGTCACGTTCAGGATGTTCCCCTGCTCCACATAAGCCAGCAGCAGGGCCAGGGTGCTGTGCCCCTGGGTGGCGTAACTGCCGGGCGGTATGGTCGGGAAGTCGAACCCCCAAGTCGGGAACCCGCCCATGGTGTTCTCCCGGTTGTGCAGGGCCAGGCCGATCTGCTTGAGGTTGTTCGAGCAGCTCATCCGGGCGGCGGCCTCGCGGACCTTCTGCACCGCGGGCAGCAGCAGTCCGATGAGGATGGCGATGATGGCGATCACCACCAGCAGCTCGATCAGCGTGAAGCCGCGGCGAACGGGGCGGGACATGGGACGGACCTCCGGATGACGTGGAAGAGGGACCCGGGGCCGTGCCCCGGGGGTGTCACTGAAGCTGGAACGGGTCGAGCTTGTTCGCCCCGGACTTGACCTCCGCCTTGAGCTTCGACTTCTCCCCGGCGTACCGCCCCTTGAGCACGTCCGGGGCGTCTGGGGCCATGCCCATCATCTTCTGCTGCTCGGACACCTTGACCTTGGGGTCCGGCCAGGTGACGGCCACGACGTACCGGCCGGCCGGCGCCCCGGTCTTGCCACCGGTGGACAGGGTGAATGTGCCGTCCGCCCCGACCACCCCGGTCGAGGGGACCACGTTCATCCCCTTCGCCCCCTCGGGGAAGAACATCACCGTCGCCCCGACCGCCGGCTGCCCGTTGACCAGCACCGTCCCGGCGACCGGGTTCAGCCCTTCGGATGAGCAGGAGGAGCACGCCAGGGCGGCGAGGAGAGCGGCGACGTGGGGCCGGGTGACGGGAGGCATGGAAGACTCGGGCTGCGGTCGTGCGAGATCGGTCCCGCCAGCGCGTCCAGCATACCCGAACCCGTTTCGGATGAAAGCAGAAACCTGACCAACCGAGTAGAGATTCCGGGAGAAATCCTAGCTGGGCCGTTGACAGCCGGCCGCGGCCCTGGCATATCAGCCCACTTCCGGGGGGTGAGTTCTGGTGCCAGGGGGAGCTGAGATGCGACCGTTCGCCGCGTGGGCGCTGGCCGGGTGCGGGGGCGTGATCCTGGCCGGGCCGGCGCCGGGCCAGGAGCCGGCGACTCTTCCCACGACCCCGCAGCCGTTCCGGATGCCGGGGACGCCGGTCGGCAAGCCGCTGCTGCAACCGGTCGGGACGCAACTGCCGAAGGCGGTGCCGCCGGCCGGGGCGCCGGTCGGCACCGGGCCGGGCGGCGTCCCGAACGCGCTTAACCCCGGCGGCCCGCAACCGGCGGGTCAGCCGATCGACCTGAAGAACGTGATCGCCCCGTACCCGGGGATGCCGAAGCCGTCGCCGTCGTTCTGGGAGAAGCTGGAAGAGCGCTGGATGGCGCTGTTCGTGACCGAGCAGCCGGCCCGGAAGCCGACCCAGTGGACCCCCGGCATCGGCCGCCGCAACCGCGAGCGCGAGAATGCCCGGCAAATGATGATGTGGCGGCGGAGCTGAACAAATCCCAAATCCCAAGCACCAAATCCCAAACAAGCGGAGGTACTGTTTGGGATTTGGTGCTTGGGATTTGGGATTTGTCAGCGAAGCGTGTCCAGCACGTTCATCCGCATCGCGGACAGCGCGGGCACCAGCCCGCCGAGTCGGCCCATCACCAGGGTGAACAACATCCCCATCGCCATCACCTGTGCGTCCACATCAATGGTCAGCGCGAAGCTCTTGCCGCCCGGCCCGCCGCCGCCCGCCGAGAGCGTGCTGACCGACGACTTGCCGTCCGCCAAGAGCCACGCCAGGAAACACCCCAGCGCCCCGCCGATCACCGCCACCGTCAGCGACTCCAGGAGGAACGACACCGTCACCTGCCACCGCTTGAACCCGAGCAGCCGCAAGACGCCAATGTCGCGGATGCGCTGGGCGATGGAGGCGAACATGGTGGTCATCATCCCGAACACGCCGCCGATCGCCATCACTACGCAGACGATCACGATCGCCGTCAGGAAGAAGTTGTTCGCCTTGGTCAGCTCGGCATAGTAGTCCGGCTCCGCATACGCCTTGAGCTTGGTCCGGGTGTACCGGTTGGTGACGTGCCAGGCCATCGCCCGGGACGCGGCCAGGGTGTCCCGGTCGGTCCGCATCACCAGCGTCGTGTACCGCTCCTTGCCGAACGGCTTGTAGATCAGGCTGAACCGCTTGACCCAGATCTCCGACCCGAACGTCGTCCCCTCGGACTTCATCACCCCCGCCACCACCCACGGCATGTCGCCCAGGGTGAACGTATCTCCGGGCGCGATCCGCTTCTTGCCGGAGTCCTCGCCGAGCGTCCCGGCCACGCCCTCGCCGAGCACGCACTGGATGCGGCCCTTGTCATCGACGCCGGCCGCCCCGAACCACCGGCCCCCGGGGTACAGCTGGACGTTGTGCACCGCCGCTGCGACCGGCGCGTCCTCGACGCTACGGAGCTGGAGGAAGCGCCGCTTCGGCGGGTTCGAATTCGGCACCGGCTGGTTGATCGCGTAGTACGTCTCCCGGCTGGCCAGCGGGACCGCCTTGCCGTCCCGGTCCATCGTCATCACCCGGATCGGCTCGGGCAGCCGGCGGCCCTTCTCGTCCTGCTCGACCACCACGCGCTCGACGTTGTCCACCTCCTCGGTCCCGAGGTTGCTGAACAGCTCGTCGGTGGACCCGTCGGACAGGACGAACACGTTCCCCGGTACGCCGCTGTTCTGGGTCAGGTTGTTCATCCCGTTGACGAATGCCAGCAGGAACACCAGCAGCCCGATCACCGCCATGAACGCGACGGCGGTCATCAGGTTGGTCTTCCAGCGCACCCGGACGTTGCGCAGGTTGTACGCCAGCGGCACCTTGCCGATGGAGAGCAGGATGACGAGATCGAACCCGTACATGGCCAGCACGACGAACGGCCAGTGCTCGATCATGGCCGGCGGCAGCTTCTCGTTCAGCGGAGTCTTCATGAACTCCCGCACCGCCGGCGGCATCGCGGCGATCTTCTCCTCCCGCTCCTTCTCCGTCCGGGTCATGACGAACAGCGACCCCGGGGCCGGCGTGAAGAACCGGGCGACGACCGCGAACGACCCCTTCTCCGGTAGCGGCAACCGCGTCACCAGTTCGACCGACACGGCCAGCAGGCTCAAGAGCACCACCAACCCGGCGACGACCGCGAACGCCCGGGTCAGCGTCCGCCGTAGCCACGTCCGCTTGTCGGAGACCGTGTCGGTGAGCACGGACTCCTGCGGCACCAGCGCGGGGAACGCCAGCAGCAGCGCCGACAGCGGCAGCAGCGACACGCCCAGCACGACGGCGGTGCCGAGCAGCCGGAACACCGTCCGCCAGAGCATCGCTCGGAACCGGACGACCCGGCCGTACCGCGCGAAGTCGCCGCGGTAGTCGGCCTTGCCGCGCAGCTTCATCAGGGCGACGCCCAGCAGGGCGAAGTCCGGGACGGACATGACCAACTGGGCCAACGGGTTCTGGCCCTGGAGGGTGCCGCTCGTCTGGAGAGCGACGGCGACGTAGATCGCCATGAGGGGCACGAAGAAGGCGAGGTTGACCGCCCCGGACAGCGCGAACAGGGCGAGCGACCACACGAGCCGTTCGCCCGGGGACGACGGCTGACCGTCCCGGATGCGGCAGAACCGGTCCAGCGCCCAGGCCGGGAACAGCTGCGTGGTCAGCCCGGTGAAGACCTGGAGGCACCAGCTGATCGCGTCCAGCAGCCGGCCGCCGATGCCGGGGGCATCGGGCGGGGAGGATTCCCGTTCGAGTACAGCGACGGACACGGTGTCATTCCCTCGTCACGCCATCGGGCCAACACTCTTGCACCCCTCTCCCCCAAGGGGCGAGGGGTGATTTGTCCCCTCCCCCCTTGGGGGGGAGGGAACAAGAAAGTAGCCCTTCTCCCCCAAGGGGAGAGGGGTG
>DASSAT010000431.1:0-4279 GCA_035699305.1 Fimbriiglobus sp.
CCGGGGCCGTGGGCCTGGACGCGCGGGTTGCCCTTGTACTGCTCGACGGTGGCGGTGCCGCCGAAGATCAGGCTGCGCGGGCACTCCTTGAGCACGGCGGCGCCGATGTCCCCCAGCCCGGGGTAGATGGCGATGGCCTGCTCGGGCACGCCGGCCTTCACGAACGCGGAGGTCATGCGGTAGGGGGTCCACGGCTCCTGCGGGCCGGGCTTGAGGACCAGGCCGACTTGCAGCGGGATGATCGGCAGCCAGAGAGTGTGCACGCCGGGCGAGTTGGACGGCAGCACCATGCCCAGTACCGGCGACTGGCACTGGAAGCTGACCGGCACGCCGCGGGCCTCGACGCCGAACCCGCGCGTCAGGATGTCCAGGTCCAGGCCGCGGGTCAGCGAGTCGAGGATCTTGTCCATGTTGCCGAGCACGAAGTTGTTTTTCTCCATGTTGAACCGGCACATGTGCTCGGGCAGGCCGGTGGTGGCCGACTGCATGCGCACGAACTGGTCGGGCGTCTGGGTGCCGTCGCCTAGCGGCAACTCGGCCTTCGCGTACAGCTCGCCGGCCTTCTTCATCATCCGCAGCAGGTCGGCGATGGGGATCGCGCGGAGCACGTCGCGGGCCCGCCCGGCGTGGCGCATGTCGCGCTCGACCAGGGCGGCGTTGGCGCGGCTGACTTCGGCCAGCACCTCGCCGGTGTCGAAGTGGACGACCTTATCGACTTCCAGGCTCTTGTACGGCACGCCCCAGCGCAGCACGGGGATGTGGATCACGGCGGGACTCTCCGGGTATGGGAGGGTGGTTCGTGTCGGTCATTTGAACGGCGGGATGTCGATCGGCAGGCCAACCCGCATGAAGTACCGGGCGAACGCCTGGGCCAGGTGCTCGCGGTACGGGGGCAGAAGGCGGAGGCGATGACCGGCCAGTCCCACCCGCTTGCGCACGAAGCCGATGGGCAGCGAGAAGAGTTGACGGACATCAACCACGCGGCACTCCCGTGCGAACCCGTCCAAGGTAGTGGCCATCTCGACTCACTCCTCGTCGGGATCGGGGTACGGCATGGGCTGCGCCGGTCCCTTGTGCCGAAATTGGACGCGGATTGTCCTGCGGTTCTTGGGGGGCGGTGGAGGGAAATAGGCATCCCAGTCCAGGATTTCCCCGTCGGGGTCGAACGGCAGCGGTTCAGGCTTTTTCTTCTCGGTCACGTCCGGCTCGCGGTTCTCGTTCATCGTGTCACCTCCTGCCTTCAGTATACCCCGACGGTCGTCTGGGCCGCGATCTCGTGGAACGGCCGCACGCCGCTGACGCCGTCCCACGGGTACTTCGCGCTGGGCGGCTCGCGCTCGCCTTCGTCGCGCTCGGCGAACCGCGGCACGAAGAACTCCCGGGTCAGGGTCGTCAGCAGCACCCGGCCCGTCTGGCCGACCGGGACCGGCTTGTCGTAGTCCGCGAAGTCCACCACCTGGGCGACGGCCCGCGGCTGCGGGGCGTAGTAGGCGATCTTGTAGTTGGCTTGAGCCGTCGGCATCTCCGACGCGGCCAGACCCATCAGCGTGTTGCCGTAGGTCGGCGCAATATAGACGTCCGGGCCGAGGTATTCTTCGATCGCGAACCGGACCCACTGCGAGGTCATCTCGGTGCCGCCGCAGAAGATGCCGGTGATCCCGGCCTTACTGATGCTCGACCCCTCCTTCTCCAACCGCAGGCACAGGGCGTCGAGCAGCTTCGGGGTGGTGAACAGGCACCGGATGTCATGCCCGGCCGACAGGACCGTCATGGCCTGATCGACGCAGTGCTCCTGGTACGCCTTGAGGTGCTCCATCCAGCCCTTCTTGATGAGCTTGACTACCCACCGCGGATCGAGGTCGATGCAGAAGCAGATGCCGCCGCGGTATTGGCACAGGTGCTCGACCGCCAGCCGCAGCCGCCGCGGGCCGGACGGGCCGAGCATCAGCCAGTTGCTCTTCTTCGGGAAGAACTTCTCCGGCAGGGTGTCGGAGAACATCTCGTAGTCGATGCGGAAGTCGTCGGAGACGACCCGGCTCTTGGGGATGCCGGTGGTGCCGCCGGTCTCGAAGACGTACCACGGCCGGTCCCTCATCCCCCGCGGCACCCAACGGGTCACGGGGCCGCCGCGCAGCCACTCGTCCTCGAAGAAGCCGAACAGCCGGAGGTCCTCGAACGACTTCACGTCCGTGAGCGGGTCGAACTTGTAGGACTTCGCCTTCTCCAGCCAGAACGGGGTGCCGGTATCCGGGCTGAAGTGCCAGCGGACCACGTCCCGGACCTGGGCGTCGAGCTGGGTCTTGGCGTTCGTGATCCGCTCGTCCAGCGTGGCG
The DNA here is from genome assembly GCA_035699305.1 of Fimbriiglobus sp. GTDB lineage: Bacteria > Planctomycetota > Planctomycetia > Gemmatales > Gemmataceae > DASSAT01. The sequence goes on from DASSAT010000431.1 coordinate 2,334, forward strand.
CCCGTCACGGGCGCCGGCTTGCCGGGGGTGTCTGTCACGGGTGTCCTCGCTCGAAAAGCCCGCCCGTGGCTACGGGCGGGCCTGGGGCTGTTACTTCTTCTTACCTTCCAGGGCGTACAGGGCTTTCTCGGTCATCACGAACATCACCCCGTTGACCACCGTCGGGGTGCTGCGGATGGCCGCGTCGAACTCCGACTTGCCCAGCAGGTATTCCTTTTCCACCTCGGCGCGCTTGGCTCGCCGCTTGGCGTTGTAGTCCCGCGCGTCCTTGGCGTCGGGGACGTCCAGGTCGTCGATCACCTTGGGCCGCTTCTCGTGCTTGAAGCAGAACAGCTCGCCGCCCTCGGTCGCCAGGTACACCTTGCCGTCCACGTAGTACGGCGAGCCCCAGATCGCCCCCTTCAGGTCATACTGCCAGTACTTCTTGCCGGTCTTGGCGTCCAGGCAGTGCAGGTAGCCTTGCAGCTCGGAGATGTACACCACGTCGTCCACGATGCAGGCGGTGCTCATCGTCCGGCCGAAGACGAAATCCCGCGGGACGAACTTCCGCTTGTCCTCACCGCCGTAGTGCCAGACCAGGCCGCTGTCCTTGTTCTCGGTCGCCTTGGGATCGAAGTTGTCGTTCTTGGGCGAGAGGTCTTGCCCCGGCTTGGTCGCCTTCGACGGGTCGATGCACCAGAAGTGACCGACGCCGGAGAAGTGCTCCGGGTCTTGGCCGACGCCGATGTACACCTTGCCGTCGTAGACGACCGGGGTGCCGATGAAGTCGCTCCGGGTGCCGGTCCCGCCCAGCTCGTACTTGGAGTGCTTCGGGTTGCAATCGAACTTCCAAAGCAGTTCGCCGGTCTCCGGCGTAAACCCGCGGAGATACCCGTCGCCGCCGGGGAAGATCACCTGCCGGACGCCAGCGATGACGCCGTAGGACGGGTTGGACCACTGGCCGTGCATGATATTGCGGCCCGGGTCGTCCCGCTTCCAGAGCACCTTGCCCGAATGCTTGTCGATGGCCAGGAAGCTCGGCGCCTGCGGGGCCGGGATGTTGATGTGCCCCTCGTCCACCCCGTTGGACGTGACCGCGTACAGGATGTCGCCGACCAAAAGCGGACTGCACGCGGACATGTTGTGCGGGAAGACGCCGAGCGAGCCGAGCATGTCCAGCTCCCAAATCTTGTCGGCGTCGGTCGGGGTGTGGTACGGCTCGTCGGTGATCGGCCCCTGGTTGCCGTTGGCCATCCCGTTCATGTCCAGGCAGACGACCCGGCACTGGTTGCTGACGTAGTAGGCGCGGTTGCCCTCGACGACCGGGGTGGAGCAGACGCCCTCCTTGGGCCAGTCCGTGACCAACCCGCCGGGGAGCTTGTCGTGGATCGCCTGCCAGAGGAGCTTGCCGGTCGCCTCGTCGAAGCACATCAGCACGCCCTTGTCGATCGGCTCGACCTCGCCGTCGGCGTTCTTGAGGGTGTCGCGGGGGTTGCGCGGCTGCTCGTTGTTGGTGCCGACGAGCACCTTGCCGCCGGCCACGACCGGGCCGCCGTAGGCGCGGGAGCCGAGGTCGGCGTGCCACTTAATGGCGACGCCCTCGGCCGGCACGATCTTGTTCTCGGTGTCGAGCGTCGCCAGTACCGTCGGGGCGAACTTGCCGGTCAGGTTGACCATGTTCCGGCCGGGTCCGCCGCCGAACATCGGGTGCTCGCCGGGCTTGCCGAACGGGACCGGCTGGGCGACCTTGCCCTTGGCGGCTGGCTCCAGTGCGGGGGAGAGGGCCGCGGCGAGTCCGAGCGCACCGGCCGTCAGAATGGCGCCGCCGAGGACGAGCCGGCGGGTGGGGAGCGTCAGGGTCATGTATTCGCACCTCGGATCGGGATGAATCAGTTTCTCGCGCTTCTCGTTCCCAAGCTCTGCTTGGGAACGCAGTTCGCGAAGCTCCGCCTCGCGGGTCATGCGGG
>DASSAT010000432.1:0-4154 GCA_035699305.1 Fimbriiglobus sp.
GCACACCTGAATCGCGTTACTGTGGTAGTCGAGTCCGACGAACACCGGTACGGTACTCATGGCCTGTCGCTCCGGGGGGAAAGGGTTTGTTGCACAACCCCGTTCTACCCCGGCGACAGGCTCTCATCCCCATCTACGCGAGCAATCGGGCGAACCGCCCGCGCCAGTGCCGCGGCAACTCGGCCGTTAGTGTCACCGGATCGCGCGTGATCGGGTGAAGGAACGTCAATGATCGAGCGTGCAGCGCGATCGCGTTGCCGAGCCGATGCGGCGAACCGTACTTTGTGTCGCCATAGATCGGGCCGTCGCGTGAGGCGAGTTGCACGCGGAGTTGGTGCTTGCGGCCGGTGTGTGGGCGTAGCTCCAGCCACGTCAGCCCGTCGTGACTGGCTCTCACCTGGTACAGGAGGCGGGCTGGCTTGGCCCCGGGGGTGCCGGCGGGGACGACCTTCACGCGCTGCTCGGCGTCGTTGTGCAGGAGCCAATCGTCGAGGGAACCGGCGTCGCAAGCCCAGGGATTGCCATCCCTGGGCTTGCGGGGGTTTTCGACGACCGCCCAGTAAACTTTCTCGACCGCGCCCTCGCGGAACTGCTCCGAGAGCCGCGCCGCGGCCTTGCCCGTCCGGGCGAAGACCAGCGCCCCGCTCACCGGCTTGTCGAGCCGGTGGACCACGCCGAGGAATACGTTGCCGGGCTTCTGATACTTCTCCTTGAGGTACGCCTTGGCGAGCCTGTCGATCGTCTCCTCGGAGCCGTCGAAGTGCGTCGTCGGCCACCCGCTCGGCTTGTTCAGCCCGAGCAGGTGGTTATCCTCGTACAGCACGTCGATCAGGTCGGCGAAGGACATTCTTACTCAGGAATGGGGCGCGTCATGCGGCGGTAAACGAACCCTGACTCGCCGCTGCTGGCAACGGCCAAGGTCTCGGCCTCTTCCCCGGGTCGTCCGACGAACTGAACCGCGAACGGCAGCCCGTCGTCAGACCACCCAGCCGGGACAGAGACGGTCGGCAGGCCGAGGAAACTCCAGGGGCTATTCATCGACGGGTCCCCGGTCGTTTCCGTGGTCGGGGCGAAGTCTGTTGTAGCGGGGGTGACGAAGACCCCGGCCCGGTATGGGCTCTGTGTTCCGGTCAGAGCGTTGGCGATCTCTTCCCGTAGTTCAGACCTCAGCGCGTCGACGTCGAAGTAGCTAGCCCAGGGGACGCCGGAGCCTTCTTCGATCAGCTCACGGATGCGCGGCGGGTAATCGTCCGGTACGCGATGAAGCCGTTCCTTGTGGAACCACGCCGCTTCCGTCGCCATGATCAGGCGATGGACCTTGAGGATGCGGGCGAAACCTGCGGGCGGCACGGCTCGGTCGAGAGGAGCCACGTCGAACTCAAAGCTCCCGAGTACGTCCTCGTATAGTGCCAGCAATTCGCCGTCGGTTCGCTCCTCGAACATTCCGGCCAAGCGAATCGGGCGTGCCGCGTGAGGTCCGCTGTCCAACACGGCTAGGCAATCCGGCACCGTACCTAGCTCGAATCTCATCCCCGCCGGCGGATAGCGGCTGGGGCCGGCGATGGCTTGGAAGACGATCGCCAAATCGCGCACGCAGTTCGCCATGACACCGATGTGGTCCATGCTCGGGGCCAGAGGCAGTACCCCGTCCACACTGACCCGTCCCCATGTCGGCTTGAGGCTGCACACTCCGCAGTAACTCGCCGGGCGGGTGATGGAGCCGCCCGTCTGCGTCGCCAGCGCCGCTAGACACATTCCGCACGCCACGGCCGCCGCAGAACCAGAGCTACTTCCGCCGGGGGTGCGGTCGAGGTTCCACGGATTGCGCGTCACCGGTGGGTCGAACGAGGCGAATGCGGTCGTCACCGTCTTGCCGAGGATCAGCGCGCCGGCTTCGCGCAGCCGTTGCACGCAGGTCGCGTCGCGGCGAGCGTAGCTGTTCGCCCAGAGCTTCGACCCGCAGCCGGTCGGCATGTCGAAGACGTCGATGATGTCCTTGATGCCGACCGGGATGCCGTGCAGCGGGCCGCGGTAATGACCGTTCATGATCTCGTCCGTGAGTTGCGCCGCCTCGGTCCTCGCCCGCTCGCGGTCGAGGTAGACCCAGGCGCGGACCTTCTCCTCGTACCGGTCGATCCGGGCGAGGCACTGCTCCAGCAGGTCCGACGGGGTCAGCTGACCGCTGCGGATCAGGGGGGCGGCGGCGGTGATCGTCAGCGGCTCACTGTCCACGGGGCACCGTTTGCGGGTGTCGGGGCGAACCGACTGGTCGGTTGCGATCTCGCTATAGTACCGCTAACCCGGCAACACACCCACGGTGGACGATGGACAAGGTGAAGGTGGCGATCCTCGGCGGCTCCGGCTACACCGCGGTCGAACTCATCAAGCTCCTGCTGCGACATCCACACGTCGAGATCGCGGCCGTCACCTCCCGCGACGCGCAGCCGATCGCGGACTATCACCCGAGCCTTACGGGTCGAATCGACTTAATGTGTGAGCCGTTCGACGCGGACGCGCTCAAGGCGAAGGGGGTGCGGGCAGCGTTCGGCTGTCTGCCGCACGGGGCGAGCATGGAGGCGGTCGGGCCGCTGCTGGAGCGCGACGTCCGGGTCATCGACCTGAGCGCCGATTACCGGCTCCGCGACCCGAACCTGTACGCCGAGTGGTACGGCGAGGCCCACCACGACACGGCTAACCTCAAGCACGCGGTCTACGGCCTGCCGGAGTTGGCCGCCCAGCGGATCAAGTCCGCCCGGCTGATCGCTAACCCCGGGTGCTATCCGCAGACGGCGATCCTCGGGCTGGCGCCACTCGTCGCCGGGAAGCTGGTCGAGCCGACGGGCATCATCGTGGACAGCAAGAGCGGCGTCTCCGGGGCGGGCCGCAGCCCGAAGCTGACCACCCACTTCCCGGAGTGCAACGAGAGCGTCGCCGCGTATGCGGTCGGCAAGCACCGGCACACGCCGGAAATCGAGCAAGCTCTGTCCGACGTGGCCGGCGGGCCGGTGCAGGTGATCTTCACCCCGCACCTGATCCCGATGGACCGCGGCATCTTCACTACCGTCTACGCCACGCCGACCCGCCCGGTCGCGGAAGCGGAGTTGCTCGGGTTGTACCGTGAGTTCTACGCCGGCAAGCCTTTCGTCCGGGTACGAGACAAGCTACCGGCGACCAAGGACTCGGCCGGGACGAACTTCCTCGACGTGACGGTCCGCGTGGTCCGCGGCAAGGTGATCGTGCTGGCGGCCGAAGACAACCTCGTCCGCGGAGCGAGCGGGGTGGCGGTGCAGAACTTCAACCTCATGTTCGGCTACGACGAGCGGCTGGGGCTGTGGTAAGGCAATCCGTGATGGAGCGAACCGTGTTGATGAACTGGTTGATGGTCTGCGGACTTACCTTTGCCGCGGACCCGGCCGGGCTGACGGCCAAGGCGCAATCGCTCGACCCGCCGGCCGAACTGAGCGCGCCGGTCGGCAAATTGCTCGACAAGTCCGCGGTGGTGGTTGCGGACAAGTCCGGGGCAGCGGTGCTGACGGTGTGGTTCCGGGCCGCGGTCCCGGCCCACGCGACGGCCGAGCAGGTGGCCAACGGGCTGACCTACCGCGAGATGCCGGAGGGAACGCTGGTCGGGGCGGTGAAGTTCGCGGGGCCGTTCGTCGATTACCGCAAGCAGGAGATCGCCGCGGGGGTGTACACGCTGCGGTTCCTGGTCCAGCCGGACGTCGGCGACCACATGGGCACCGCCCCGCACCCGGAGTTCCTCGTCCTCTCCCCGGCGGCCAAGGACACCGACCCGGAACCGCTGGAGCCGAAGGCGCTCATCAAGCTCAGCTCCGCCTCGACCAATGGCGAACACCCGGGGGTGATGCTCCTGTTCCCGCACCCGGCGCGGGAAGCCGGCCCGAAGATATTGGAGAAGGACGGCGTGAAGGTCGTGGCGGTGAGCCGGACGGTCGATGCCGAGGGGACGAAGTCGGTCCTGGGGTTTGCCCTCACCATCGCCGGGCACAGCAAGACGCGCTGACGTAGGTCCGCGAAATCGTCTGGTAGGTCGGGTCGAGTCTTCGAGGCCCGTCATCTGGTCCCCCTCTCCCCGCTGGGGATCGGTCGATAGGGGTGAGGGGTCTTCTTTCTTGTTCCCTCCCCCCTTGGGG
>DASSAT010000433.1:0-4067 GCA_035699305.1 Fimbriiglobus sp.
GGGGAGAGCCAACCGCCCCATCCAGCCCGAAGGGCTGGGACAGGCCGCGTTGTCCCAGCCCTTCGGGCTGGGCGTCCCTCGAACGCCCGAACCCGGGGCGGTGCCCCGGGCTGAGGACTCCCAGCCCTTCGGGCTGAAGAACGGCGTGCGGGCATGTCCCACGAGGCAACCTCGGCAACCTGCGGGTCAGTAGGTGACGGCCCCCGCCCGCAGCATGTCCGAATGATCCGCCGGTACGTCGATCGGCATTTGCAGCAGCGCCAGCGCGTACGTCTTGCCCTGCGTGTCCGACCGCAGCGACCGGCTGGCGCCGCCGGCCAGGGCTTCGTAAAGCATGAAGTTCAGCCCGCGGACGTTGGCCGCCTCGAACCGCTCCACCCGGCTCGGCCCCAGCGGCGCGAAGTACGCCGCCACCACCTCGGCCGTCAGGTGCTCGCGCAGCCAGGCGAACCCGGTGTCGGTGTAGGCGATCACCGCGACGTTGGCGTGGTTGCCTTTGTCCCCGCTGCGGCCGTGCGCGACCCGCGCCAGCGGCACCCGGACGGTGGTCATGCGGCACCCCCTTCCGGGTCCATCATAAGCCGGCTACCGACCTCCGTCCCTGGGACCGCGACCGTCCCGGCCGCTCTTGCTCTCCGAGCCGGGGGCCTATGGCGACACTCGAGCGCCCCGGCCGTCCCGGCCGCGCGGCCGCGGTCCCAGGGGATGAGCTACCGACCTCGGTCCCGCCGCGTAATTTCGGAATAATCCTCCGGCGGCGGGGTCGTGCGGTTAGACGGTAGCTTTTCAACGGACGGCATCGGTATCACCCCGCCGCCCGGTATCCCGCGAACCTACCTCGCAAGCGCGTGTCCGACAGGTGCGGCCCCCGGCGGGGTCGCTTAACGGAGGGTGACGACATTGGTTGACACCGCGTGGATGTTGGCGGCCGGCGGGGCGACCCTCGGGGTCGTGGCCGGCATGTGGGACAAGATCAAGGCGATCGCCTGGCGCGCGGCGAGCCTGCTCGTCCAGCGGATCGAGGTCCCCACCCAGGCCGGGCACGAGGCGGTGACGGCGTACCTCATCGCCAGGTTCCGCCGGTCGCGCAACTACGACCGCATGTACGGCGCCAGCTGGGAGTACCAGCGCGACGGCCGCTACGGCCTCATCCCTTACGAGCAGTTCGGCAACCGGACGCTCATCCTCTGGAACGGCTGGTTCCCGTTCCTGTTCGCCAACCAGCAGGAGAAGAAGACGCCCGGCAAGGGGACCGAGCAGTCGCACTACGCCTCCGCCACCAAGGTCTACTCGACCCTGACGTTCGTCCGCGGCACCCTGGACGTCGAGGCGATCCTGAGCGCGGCGTGCGAGGTCCGCAACCAGATTTCCTGGGCGGCCGAGGACGCCGAGCAGGAGGCCAAGACCCGGTTCGTCATCCACCACGTCCCCCGGCGACACGACGCCGACGACGACACTGACGACGGCTCGAATGGCCTGGCCTGGTATCAGCAGGGGACGTATCGGCTACTCGACCACACGCCGGACGAGCTGGGCAAGCGGCCAACCGCCGACGGCAAGGCGCTGGACAACCTGATCTTCCCGCAGCGGGTCAAGGACCTCATCAAGGAGATCGAGCTGTGGCGGAAGTCCCGCGACTGGTATCGGGAGAAGGGCATCCCCTGGAAGCGCGGCTGGCTGCTCTACGGCCCGCCGGGCACCGGCAAGACGGCGCTGGCCCGCGCGTTCGCGGAAGACATGAACATGCCGATCTACGTTTACAACCTCGCGGAGATGGGCAACCACGAACTGATGAAGACGTGGTGCGAGATGCAGATGAACGTGCCGTGCATCGCCCTGATCGAGGACATCGACAACGTCTTTCACGGCCGGGAGAACATCGCCCGCAAGAACGCCGGGTTCTCGATGATGATGCACCCGCCGAAGAAGGACGACGACGGCGAGGGCAACGGCGGCCGCGGATTGCTCGCCCCGCCGCTGACGTTCGACTGCCTCTTGAACTGCCTGGACGGGGTCGAGCGGTCGGACGGTATCTTCACCATCGTCACGACCAACGACATCTCGAAGATCGACCCGGCGCTGGGCCAGCCGCGGACACTGCCAGACGGGGCGGTGGAGTTCATCAGCACCCGCCCCGGGCGGATCGACAAGGCAGTCGAGCTGGGCCACATGGAGCCGGCCGACAAGAAGAAGATGGCGAGTCGCATCCTCGGGGCCTACGAGAAGCAGCACGTGGAGATGGTCGAGTTCATCGACCGGTTCCCGGAGTTGCAGGAGACGCCGGCCCAGTTCCAGGAGCGCTGCGCCCAGGTGGCGTTGAAGTGCTTCTGGAGCGAGCAGGAGGCGGCGAAGGAGGTCCGCCCCGCCACCGCCCGGGTAGCCGAGCGGCTGTTGAGTGGGGATTTGACGGCGCTGTAGACTGGTAGGGTGGGTCAAGCGAGTCTGCGAGCGCCGACCCACCGAGCCGGCGAGCGCTTGATACCGGGCTATATGAACTTATGAATACTACAGAGAGCAGGTTCGCTCGGACGCCCGGACGCCCGGACACCCGGACGCCCGGACGGGGATCAGATTGCCACATTGCCACTCTGCAAAGTGGCAATGTGGTCACCTGACACCCGGCGGTGCTCTGTTGAAGTGTTCGTGATGTGACGGCCCTGTCTTCAGCCCGAAGGGCTGGGAGTTCTCAGCCCAGGGCGCAGCCCTGGGGTGCAGGCCAACCACACCGGAGCCCTGAAAGGGCGACACACGGCTCCGCTGTCCCGCCCTTTCAGGGCTGCGGAGGTGGGGCCGCGTTCCCAGGGCTGCGCCCTGGGCTGAGAACTCCCAGCCCTTCGGGCTGAAGACAGCGCCACCCGACGACGAGTGTTTCAACAGAGCATGGTCACCTGACACCCGGCGGTTGAGGCGGAAGCGAAGTCAGGCGGTCACATTGCCACTCTCGAAGTGACCATCTGACCCCCTGACCCCCTCCGGTTGAGGCGAAGACGGAAAGCCCACGGGCTTTCCGCTTGATGTTCCCGCCTTCATCGCGTCCACTGAATGCAAAACCCGAACGGACGCCACCCATGACCCCCGCCGCCGTCTGCTGTGCGTTGGCCCTCGCGGTGCCGCACGTCCCTGCCCCGTCGGCCGCGGTTCGGCAGGCGGTCGAGCGGGCGCTGCCGCTGCTCGCCGAGGGGGCGACCGGGCACATCGAGCAGAAGACCTGCTTCGCCTGCCACAACCAGGCGTTCCCGATGGCCGCGTTCGCCGCGGCGAAGGCCCGGGGCTTCTCTGTCGATGCCGACCTGATCGCCGGGCAGGTGAAGCACGTCCGCGAGTTCGTCGAGTCCAACAAGGACGCCTACACCTCCGGCCGCGGCACCGGCGGGCAAGTGGACACCGCCGGCTGGCTGCTGTTCACCCTGGAGCGGGCCGGCCACAAGCCCGACGACCTGACCGCCGCGGTGGTCGAGTACCTGCTGAAGCGCGACGCCGACCGCGACCACTGGCGGGGCACGTCCAACCGCCCGCCGTCGGAGGCGAGCGCCTTCACCGCGAACTACCTGGCGCTGCGCGGGCTGAAGACCTGGGGCACGCCGGAGCACAAGGCGAAGATCGCCAAGCGCGTCCGCACCGTCCGCGGGTGGCTGGCGGAGACGGCGGCGAAGGACACCGAGGACCGCGTCTACCGGATGAGGGCGCTGGCCGAGATCGGCGCGAAGAAGGCCGCGGCGAAGGCGGCGCGGGCGTTGATCGCCGCCCAGCGAGCCGACGGCGGCTGGAGGCAGACGGACGCGATGCCCAGCGATGCGTACGCGACCGGGACGGTGCTGACGGCGCTGGCCGAGGTCGGCGGCGTGGCGACGGCCTCGCCGGCGTACCAGAAGGGGGTAGCGTTCCTGGTCCGCACCCAGCGGGCCGACGGCACCTGGTACGTGAAGTCGCGCAGCCGGCCGTTCCAGCCGTACTACGAGAGCGGCTTCCCGCACGGGAAGGACCAGTTCATCTCGAGCAGCGCCACCGGCTGGGCCACGGCGGCGCTGGCGCTGGCGTGCCCGAAGTAGGTCGGGTCGAGTCTTCGA
>DASSAT010000434.1:0-4973 GCA_035699305.1 Fimbriiglobus sp.
AGGGGAGGAAGATAAGCAATCGAGGCGAGGCGATCCGGTATCACTCGTCCGGCGCCTCGGCCACCCACTCCACCACCGCCGCGGTCGGCACGGGCGTCGCCTTCGCCCCGTTGCGGTACTTCCCGTTCAGCACCCAGACCAGCGACCGCATGGCCTTCGCCGCCGGATCGTACACGCCGATCCCCCGGCCGGCCGCCTCGGCGGTGATCGGGAACCGCTCGTTGCCGTCCCGCAGGTGCCGCGACTGCCAGGTGCCGGTGTAACGGACCACGACCAGCCCGTCCGCCTGCCGGACGACCTTGGCGGTGATCGCCGCTGTCGTCACGTCCGCCGGCCGGGGGGCGAGGATCGAGTCGGTCAGGTGGCTGAGCGCCGGGGCGAACTTCATTCCCTCCGCCTTCGGGATCACCCACTCGGCCTTGCCGTCCGGCGGGGCGAACGCGGCCCACTCGGCCTTAGTCAGCAGCACGCTATCGACGGCCGGCGCCCCCTCCTGCTTGCCGCGAAGTTGGCCGATGACGCTCACCGCCAGCCGGGCGCCGCCGTCCCGGGTTAACCCGACGCCGCGGTCCGGGAACGGGTTGGCGGCCCGCACGGCCCGCGGCGGGAGCGGGCCGGCGGCCTGGATTGCCTTCTCCAGCATCTCGATCGTGTCGTCCACCCACTTCTTGGCGTTGTCGCGGTACGACAGGCCGGGGGTGTTCCGGTGATAGTGGAAGGCGAGCACCTTCCCCTCGGGGGTGACGACCCACAACCCTTGCGGCCACTGCTTCATCAAGTTGCGGTAGAACTTGCCGTCGGCCGTGTCCGGCAGGCGGTCGGTGTTCAGGGCGACGGGGACGAAGTTCGGGGCGATGAGCTTGATGACGCGCTCGTCGTTGAGGGGGCCTGCACGAAGCCCGGCGGCGTACCCTCAGCAGCGTTCCAGGGGGCTGCCGTCGCGGTCGCGTCCGCCGGCCAGCCAGACGAGCAGCGGACGGTGCTCGTCCCGGGCCTGCTTGAGCGCGTCGGCGGCCTCGACGTGCCAGGGGATTTGCTGCCAGCGGAACCCAGAGGCGTGCGGCCGGACCACGGCAGCCTCGCGGAGCAGGGCGTCGCGCTCCGGGATCGAGTCGGCGGCGCTCAGCGAGAATGCGAGCGCGAGAAGTATCTGTGACATGGTGGTACTCCATTACCGGGCGAAGCCCACCCACGGCAGTGGGTGGGCTTGGACGACTTTACCCTCCCCACCCCGACCGGTGTAGGGCAAACGTCATCGTGCGGCTCCTACCGTCCGAACGCGGCGCGTTCGACCTCGGCCCGGTCAATGGCTGGCGTCGCCCCCTGGTGTTCGCACACGCGGGCAGCGTAGTGGTTGGCGAACCGGGCGCACTCCCGCAGCGGTCGGCCTTCCAGGTGCAGGCAGACCATCGCCGCCGTGAACGCATCCCCGGCCCCGACGGTATCCACGACGCGGGCGGGGACTCCGGGTTCGGCGAACTCCTCATAGCCGTCGAAGACCGTGCAACCGTAGTCACCCCGGGTATAGATCACCGTGTACCACGCCTCGGGGTCATCACAGATCGCCCGCGCGATCTGGATGGTGTCCGTCGTGGGGTCGTGGAACAGGTTCTCGGCGAGTTCGGAGGCATCCTCACTGCTCAGCTTGAGCCAGTCGCACCACCGGGCGCCGGCGTCCAACACCGATTGCCCGTAGTAGTGATGACGGAGGTTGACGTCGAACACCCGCAGGGCCGCGGACATCTCGGGTCCGACGAACTCCTGGATCGTCGAGCGGGAAACCGGGCACCGCTGGGCTAGCGTGCCGTAACACACCGCGACGGCACGGCGGGGCAACCCCTCCTCGCCGATGTAATCCCACGCCACGTCCTCGGTGATCGTGTACGCCGGTTGCCCCTGCTCATCGACCGTCACCCGCACTGTCCCCGTCGAGTGCTCGCGGTCCGTCTGGATGAACTCGTCGGACAGCCCGAGCCGGCGGACCTCGTCGCGCAGCTCGCGGCCCAGGTCGTCGTCGCCGACCCGGCTGACGATCACCGCATCGTGGCCGAGTTGCTGGCAGTGGAACGCGAAGTTGAACGGCGCCCCGCCGGCCACCTTCCGGCCGTCCGAGAACACGTCCCACAGCAGCTCGCCGATGCCGACGATCATGAATGTAGTCCGCTCGCTCCGCGAGCGGTCTCGCCATCCGCTCGCGGAGCGAGCGGACTACATTACCCACGGTGCCGACCGCTTCTCGAAGAACGCCGTCAGCCCGTGGCGGCACTCGTCGGTCAGCCGCGGCTCGGCGCTGGCCTTCGCCATCTCTTCCATCGGCACTGCCTGCCGGCCGCAGCGGCGCAGTAGCTCCTTGGTCGTCGCCAGCGCCTGCGGACCGCCCTCGGCCAGCGACCGGCACCACATCAGCGCCCGGCCCAGCAGCATCTCGGGCGGCACTACCGCGTTGATTAGCCCGTGCCGCAGCGCCCCCTCGGCGTCGATCAGCTCGCCGGTCAGCAGCAGCCACCGGGCCGCCCGCTCGCCGACGTGCCGCAGCAGATGCGGCATCACCATCGCCGCCACTAGGCCGCGCCGCACCTCGGGGTAGCCGAACTTCGCCGTCGGGACCGCCACCGCCAGGTCGCAGACCGTCACCAGCCCCGCCCCGCCGGCCACCGCCGCGCCGTTGACCGCCGCGATCGTCGGCTTCGGCAGTGTGTAGATCATCTCGTACAGCGCCGACAGCTTCGCCGCGTCGTCCCAGACCAGTTCGGCTTCCGAAGCGTTCTCCAGTGTGCCGCGCAGTTCGTCGAGGTCCATGCCGGCGCAGAACGCGGTCCCCGCACCCGTGAGCACCACCGCCCGTGCCGCGGGGTCGGCGGCCGCCCGTCGAAAGGCGTCGGCCAACGCGGCGATCAGCGCCCGGCTCAGGGCGTTCCGCTTGTCAGGGCGGTTGATCGTCAGCACCGCGGCCGGCGGCTCCAGCTCGTACCGCACCAGTTCTTGCGTCTCGGCCATTGTGTCACCCCTGTCTTCTCGTCTTCTCGTTCCCAAGCTCTGCTTGGGAACGCAGTTCGCCAAGCTCCGCTTGGCGGGCGAACGCATGCGGGGACTTTGAGAATGATCCAGTAGTTACCCGCGCGATCCGACCCGCGAAGCGGAGCTTCGCGACCTGCGTTCCCAAGCAGAGCTTGGGAACGAGGAGGCCCTCCCTTGACCGTCAAATTCTACGCCACCGGCCCGAACTTTCGCCACCCGCCGGAGGGCGTGCGGGTTCGGCAACAAGGTCAACTTGACGCCGGCCGCACGTCGTTCTTGAATCGGGTAGGCAGAAACTCCGTTCCCCGGTCCTGTCCGTCGAGGTGCGACATGCGCGCGCGGTACGCAGGGTTGGTCGGACTTCTCGGCGTCGTGGCGGTCGTCGTTGGCGGGCCAGAGGCGGTCGGCCAGCCGCCGGCCCCGAAGCCGGTCTGGGTGTACGCCCACGACCTGCGGGTCCGCAAGGGCGGGGAGAAGGACTTCACCAAGGACACGCCCAAGGTCGGCGTCGAGTTCTTCAAGGACGAGGCCGGCGGGGCGCTGGTCGCCGTCTCACAGGTTGGCGACCTGGCCGTGATCCCGGCCGGGTCGGTCGGGGCCGAGAAGAAGGCGACCTGGCTGTTCGCCCACGACCTCCGCGCCCGCAAGGGGGACGAGGAGCGGTTCTCCACCGGCACCGCCAAGTTCGGCGTCGAGGCGTTCAAGGACACGGCGTCCGGCAAGATCCTCTACGTCTCCGAGAAGGCGACGATCGCCCTGGCCAACGCTCCGTCGGCGGTCGCCAGCGACAAGGAGCCGGTCTGGCATCACGCCCTTGTCCTGAAGGTCCGCGGGCCGAACGAGAAGGAGTGGACCAACGCCCGGAAGTTCGGCGTCGAGGCGTTCAAGGACGGCAACACCGGCGGGCTGATCTACATCACCGAGACCGGGTCGCTGGCCTGCCTGCCGGCCCCGCCGCAGCCACCGAACCCGGACCAGGTCAAGCCGCCGACCGCCCTCTACGGGCTGGAACTGCGGGTCCGCAAGGCCGACGAGCCGGACTTCACCGCCAACACCCGGAAGATCGGCGTCGAGGTGTTCCGCGACGAGAACACCGGCGGCCTCCTGTACATCTCGGAGACCGGCTCGATCGCGGCGGTCCCGGCCCCGGCGCAGGTGAAGTCCGGCGGCGGGGTGGACTGGACGCACGCCATGACCCTCAAGGCCCGCCCCGGCGGGGTCAACGAGTTCGACAAGGCCAACAAGTTCGGCGTCGAGGTCTTCCTGGACAAGAACACCGGCTACTTGGTGTACGCCGCCGAGACGGGGGCCATTGCAGTTTTGAAGAAGTAGGGGCAAGGGGCATGGGGCGAGGGGCAAGAGGAGGCGGGTCGGCCGCCAACCTCTTGCCCCGTTCGCGTTCGAGGTTTACCTTGCTATATCTCTAGCCCCTTGCCCCATGCCCCTTGCCCCTCATCTGTCATGGTCCCACCCCCGCCACCGACCCCGCCGGAGTACGAGTTCACCGAGGCGCAGAACCAGGTCATCGACGACCTGGCCGCGTCGATGCGGTGGGCCACCCTGCCGCTGTTCCTGCTCGGGGTGGTCGGGCTGTTCGCCGTCGCGCTCCAGGTGAACCGGGCGGTGAGCCGGGCGGAGCCGGCCGAGTGGTGCCTGGCGGTGGCGATCCTCATCCAGGCGGTCGTCCTGATCTGGCTGGGCCGCCGATTGGCGAACGCCGCGGCCGCGTTCGACCGGGTGACGACGACCGCCCGGTACGACGTGACGCACCTGATGAGCGGCCTGCGGCAGCAGCAGATGTTCTTCTGCGTGTTCCGGGTGGCGATCCAGGTGTTGCTGGTGCTGCTCGTCGTCGCGGTGGTGGTGCTGCTGATGGCGATGGTCGGCCGGCAGGTGGCGGGGACGTGAGAGTTCTCTCGTAGGGTGGGTCAAGCGAGTCTTCGAGCGCCGACCCA
>DASSAT010000435.1:0-12158 GCA_035699305.1 Fimbriiglobus sp.
GCCGCTCGACGCCCCGGTCACGATCGCCCGGCTCCCGGTCAGGTCGCGGGACATCTTTCGACCTCGCTCGAAGTTGGGCTTCCCCCGCCGCGTCCGGCCCGGATACGATACCCGGCCCGCCGATCCACCGACACGGACGTCGCCATGCACTGGCTGCTCATCGGCTACATGTTCCTGTTCATCCACCGGCCGTTCGAGGTCTGGCCGACCCTCGGCGACCTGCACGTCGAACGGGTCTACATGTGCGCCACCCTGGCCGTCTGGGCCTTGTACCCCGGCAAGCGGTGGCTGTCCAACCCGATGCACGCCGCCTACGTGGCGTTCGCCGCCGCGGTCCTCGTCTGCTGGGGCTTAAGCCCCTGGATGGACCGGTCGGAGCCCATCGTCGAGGACTACTTCAAGGTCGTCGTCTTCTACGTCCTGCTCGTAACCACCGTCAAGGACGAACAAGCCCTCAAGCTGGTCGTCGCCGGGTTCCTCGCCGTCATGGGGGTGTACCTGGCGCATTCGTTCCGCGAGTACCTGGCCGGCCGGCACACCTACCGCATGGGCATCGCCCGGATGATCGGCGTGGACAAGACGCTCGGCGACCCGAACAGCTTCGGCGCCAGCATCGTCTTCGCCCTGCCGTTCGTCGTGGCGCTGTGGCGGAGCGGGCTGGGCGGTCGCTGGGGGCGGTTCGCCCTGGTCGGCTACACCGGGCTATCGGGGCTGTGCGTCCTGCTGACCGGGTCGCGGTCGTCGCTGCTGGGGCTGCTGCTGTGGGTGGCGTTGCTTGTGTTCCGCGGCCGCAACCGCTGGGCATGGATGACCGCGGTGGCCGTGGGTGCCCCGGCTGTGTTCCTCGCGCTGCCGGAGGACTTGCAGACCCGGTTCGAGACGATCATCGACCCCAGCGTCGGGCCGAAGGAGGCCCAGACCTCCGGCGAGGGGCGGCTCCGGGGGCTGGAACTCGGGCTTAAGCTCTGGGAGCGGTATCCGTTCACCGGCGTCGGCCCCGGGGCGTGGCGGCCGGGCACCGGCAGCAAGATTGAGTCGCACAACCTCTACGGCCAGCTCGTTGGCGAACTCGGCACGCTGGGGCTGGTCTCGTTCCTGGCCATCCTCGCGGGCTACTGGCTGAACCTGCGGCGGATCGCCGCGGTCCGAAAGCAGTACCCGGAGTGGTCCGACGACCTCGTCTTCCAGGTCGCCTCGGCGGTCGGGACGGGGGTGTTCCTGCTGCTGTTCATGGGCAACTTCGGGCACAACCTGTTCCGGTTTAGCTGGCTGTGGTACGGCGGCTTCCTCATCATCGCCCGGTACTGCATCGAGGCCCGGGTGCGCGAGCTGGAATATCTCGCCCCGGACGACGTCTGGGAAGACGAGGATGTCGAAGGCCCGCCGGAGCCGGACGGGTGGAGCCAGCACCCCGGCCACGCCCCCGCCGGGTCAGCGCGGTAACGACCGCGACCGGCTCCTTGCCGCCGCGCCCGCCCTCCGCAACAATGGGACAGGCGGTCCCCGACGAACCGCCGTCCCGAGGGCCAGGCGTGCCGACCGTCACCACGTTGCGATCCCTCAGCCGCCGCGGCCTACTCGCCATCGGGTCGGGCGTGTTGCTCTCCGCGACGGCCCTTCTCGCCCAGCCGCCGAGGCGGACCGGACCGGGAGTCGAACTCCCTCTCGGGCCGGCAACGGTCAGCCCGGAGTCCCTGCGACAGGTGGCCGAGCAGTTGAAGCTCCTCCAGGGGGCGAACCTCGATCCGAAACTGGTGTCGGATGTCCTCAAGCTCAAGGCACAGCACCCCAACCTCTCCAACCGGGAATTGGCCGACAAACTCCTGTCCGACCACCCGGAACTCCGCGACGGTAAGCAGCAGGAAGCCCTCAAGCAGTGGCTCCGGCAGTTCGGCGTCGAGCCGGGCGAGAACGGTCCGTTCGGCGGCGGTGCCTTTCCCTGGCCGCCGAACCGGCCGCCGGGCGCCCAGCCGCCGGTTCCGCCGGCCGGCGGACGGCCCGGTCCGGGCGAGCGAACTCCCGGCAGGTTCGGGCCGCCCCCCCCTCAGCCGATCCCGCAGCGCGGCAACCCCGGCCGCAACGGCGGCGGTGTCCGACCGCCCCCGGAGTCACGGCCCGGTCGGCCGTTCGAGATGCGGAACGGAATGAACGACCAGTTCCCGCCACCGCGCCCCCAGAACTGGGACAACGAGGTCAGCGCGGAAACACTCGAACGACGACAGAAGCAGTTCCAGGCCGTCGCCGGGTGGTGGGAGAACAACGTCGGCCCGATGGACGAGACGCCGGCCCTCCGCCAACTCCTCATGGATATGTTCACCGGCCAGTCCGGGTCGGGAGAGGACACCGGCTCCCTCGGCGAACTCCTGGAAGGCCCGGCCGGCGAGGGGTTCGGCAAGATCGCCGACCGGCTCGGCGGGTCCAGCTTCAAGCTGCCGAAGTTCGGACTCGGCGACGGCCCCGGCGACTCCAACTTCACGCCGCCGCCCCCGCCACCGTCCGGCTCGTCGTTCGGCGGCCTCGGCGGCTTCTCCGGCGGGGCCGGGTCGTGGCTGCCGGTCGTGGCGCTGCTGGTGGTCGCGGCCGTCGGGCTAGTTCTGTGGTGGTTGTGGCCGAAGCTGATGGCGCGGGGCGAGGCCGTCCCGCGGCCGCTGCCGGGGCTGGGGCCGTGGCCGGTGGACCCGCGGCACATCACCGACCGGGAGGCGCTGGTCAAGGCGTTCGAGTACCTGTCGGTGCTGGTGTGCGGCGGCGGGGCGCGGACGTGGAACCACGTCACCATCGCGTCGGCCCTGGAGCGGGCGGTGCCGCAGGCCGAGGCGCTGGCCGACCCGCTCGCCCGGCTGTACGCGGTCGCCAGGTACACGCCGGCGGACGAGCCGCTGCCGCCGGGGGCGGTGGCCGAGGCCCGCGAGTACCTGTGCGAGCTTGCCGGGGTGCCGGCCGCATGACCCCACTCCGTCTCATCGCCGCGGGGGTCGCGCTGGCCGGGCTGTTCGCCACACCCGGACTGGCCCAGCCGCCCGCCAACCGTCGGGACCGCATCCCCAGTATCCCGGAGTTCGGCTCCGAGGCGTTCCGCGGACTGCTCCACCTGCGCGAGGTGGAACCGGTCGATACCGCGGACCTCCGCGACACGGACTACGCGGACCTGATCGTCGTCGTCCTCGGCTACCCGCGGCCCACCCTGTTCAACCCGGCCCCCCACGTCCAGCGGGCACTGCGAGAAGGCGGCGCCGTGCTGATCGCCATCGACGAGCCGGTCCAGCTGTCCCACTACTTCCCCGAGCCGACCAACGTCGAGATCACCGGGGAGCAGGTCACGACCGGCGTCAAGGACTTGGCATACGGCGGCCAGACGTACTGTCCGTTCGTCGTCCCCCGCCAGCCGGGTCCGTTCGACAAAGATCTGCTGACGCTCGGATCGTCCGAGACCGAATGGGGGCTGTTCCTCGGGATCGACCGGCTGGCGACGAACGTCCCCGGCTCGATCCGGGTCCAGAAGGAGTCTCGCTTCGTCCGCTCCCGGCTGGCCGGCTACCCGCCCGCCCTTCAACTCCCCGGCCGCGCCCGCCCTGGCCGCACCGATGACCGGCAGTTCGCGGTGGCCGGCTCTGGGGGGAAGGACTCGCCGTACCGGTGCCTCGTGCTCGCCGACCCGAGCGTCTTCTCGAACCAGATGCTCGCCCCGCCCCCGGGCTGGCCGCCCAACCAGAACGTCGTGTTCGCCGACCGGGTCGTGCGGTGGCTCCGTGGGCCGACGAACCGGTCGAAGTGCCTGTTCATCGAGAACGGCGTCCCGCAGACCGCGTTCGACATCGTCCGGTACGACGCGATGCAGTCGTTGCCCCCGCTCCCCGTCCCGCCGATCCCCGACCCGCTCGACCCGGAGTTGCAGCGCAAGGTCACGGACGCGGCCAACCGCTGGATCGCCCGCGTCGAGGACAACGACAGCCTACACAAGCGGCTGGCCGGGACCGACAACCGGTTCTACCGGGTGACGCGGTTCCTGGCGGCCGTCGCGGCGCTGGTACTGCTCGTGCTGCTTATCCGCCGGGCTTGGCGCAAGCGACACGAGCCGGACGTGCCGCCGGTCCCGACCGACACCGGCCGCGTCGCCGGCACCGGGCCGCCCGGGTCGCTCGCCCGCCGCCGCGAGGAAATCCTCCAGGCCGGCGACTACGGCCCCGTGGTCCGCGAGTACCTGCAAGAGATGTTCGTCGCCCAGGGTCTCCCCGCGGCGGCTGACCCTCCCCACCGACTACCCGAGGTCCGGGTCAAGGGGCGGGGGGGCACGACTCTGCGGGAGCACCTTCGTATCCTGTGGGATGTGGCGTTCGGCCCACGCCCGCGACCGGTGAATTACGGCCGGTGGAAGGAGCTGGAGCCGATGATCGACGCCGTTCGGCGGGCGGCCGCGGACGGCCGCTGGCGGTTCGAGGAGACCGGAGACGCAGCATGAGTCGGCCCTTGACCGCGGCCCCGGTGGCCGCCCCCCTCGGCGAAGACATCCGCCCCGCCCAGGAACTGGCCAAGCAGGCGAGCGAGTTGGCCCGGCAGGTAAAGGACCAGGTCGCCACAGTCGTCGTCGGCGCCGAGGCGGTCACGGAACAACTCCTGATCGCGCTGCTGGCCGCCGGGCACGTCCTGTTGGAAGGCGTCCCCGGGGTGGCCAAGACGACCCTCTCGAAGGTGTTCGCGCGGCTACTGGGCTGCCAGTACCAGCGGGTTCAGTTCACCCCGGACCTGCTGCCGTCGGACGTGACCGGCACCTCGATCTTCGACCGCAACACCAACGACTTCGTCCTCCGCAAGGGGCCGATCTTCACCCAAGTCCTACTCGCCGACGAGATCAACCGCGCCCCGGCCAAGACGCAGGCGGCGCTACTCGAAGCGATGCAGGAGTACCAGGTGACGGTGGACGGGCAGACGATCCTGCTGCCGCTGCCGTTCCTGGTGATGGCGACGCAGAACCCGGTCGAGCAGGAGGGCGTCTACCGCTTACCCGAGGCGCAGCTGGACCGGTTCCTACTGCGGGTGGAGATGGGCTACCCCGGGTTCGACCATGAGGTGAACCTGCTCAAGCTGCACAGCCGGCCGCCGGCCGAGCCGCCGCCGCTGTTCACCCCGGAGCTGATCCTGAGCCTCCAGGCCAAGCTGCCGAGCGTCTTCTGCCGGGAGTCGCTATACCGCTACATCATCGAGCTGGCCGAGGCGAGCCGCAACCACCCGGACGTGGCGCTCGGGGCCAGCCCGCGGGCGGCGCTGAACTTGTTGCGCTGCGCCCGGGCGCGGGCGGCGCTGCGCGGCCGGCACTTCTTCACGCACGAGGACGTGCAGGCGATCGCGTTCGGGGTGCTGGGGCACCGGCTCATCGTCCGGCCGGAGGCCGAGATCGAGGGGCGGGACGTGTCCGACGCGATCCGCGACGTGCTGGCCCAGGTGAAGGTGCTGGAGACGGTGTGACCCTGGGACCGCGGCCGTCCCGGCCGCTCTTGCTCCGCACGTCGGGGGTCTAGAACGGCACACCAGCGCCCCGACCCGCCCAGCAAGAGCGGCCGGGACGGCCGCGGTCCCAGGGACAGAGAGGACTTCCCGTTGCTCACCCCCCGCGGCTGGTGGCTGCTATCCTTGTCGGCCCTGGCCACCCTGATCGGCGCCACCTGGGCGGCGTGGTGGTCCGGCACCGTCCCTCTCCTCGGCCTGTCGCTGCTCGCCTGGCTCCTCGTCGAGTGGGTGGTCTTCGCCTACCGGTTCCGGGCGTCCGCCGACCGGCTGCGCGTGGACCGCGTCCTTCTCCAGGGCGGGCGGACCGTGCCGGCGGTGTGGGCCGGCGGCACCTTCACCGTCCGCGTCACCGTCACCCTCTGCGGCACGGCCCGGCTGCCGTTCGTCCACCTGGCCGACCGCCCGCCGCCCGACCTGGCCCCGGTGGACGGATCGCACGCCGCCGCGTTCGACCTGCGGCCGGGCGAGCCGGTGGTAATCGAGTACCAGCTACGGGCCGAGTCGCCGGGAGTGGTCCGGTTTGAAGGAGTCCAGGTGCGGGTCGCGGACGTGGCCGGGCTGTTCTACCGCCGGCTGTTCGTCCGCCAGCCGGTCGAGTTCCTGGTCCTCCCGCCGTTGACCAACGACCAGGGGAAGCACCGCGGCACCAAGCGGTTCAACACCCTACCGCCGCCCGGCGTCCACCGCCTCCGTCGCCCCGGCAGCGGCAACGAACTACTCGACCTGCGCGACTACCAGCCCGGCGACCCGCCGAAGATGATCGCCTGGAAGCCGTCGGCCAAGCGCGACACGCTCATCACCAAGGAGATCGAGAACGAGGTCCCGGTCCGCTCGGTCATCTTCCTGGACGCCTCGAACGGAGCGCGGGTCGGCCCGCCGGGCCGGGCGCCGGTGGTCCGCGCGGCGGAGGTCGCGGCCGCGCTCGCCCAGGCGGCCGGGGCCAACCGCGACCTGGTCGGGCTGACCGTCTTCGACGAGACGACCGCCGACGTGACCGCCCCGGCCCGCACGCGCACCCACGTTATTCAGCTCCTCCGCAAGCTCGGCGAGGCCGCCGCCCGGCTACCCGACCCGGGGCACACCGACCCGGACCTGCTCGCCCGGTACGCCCACCCGGTCGCGCAGCAACTCTACCCGGACCTGACCGCACGTGAAGTGAACTCGCTGCCGTTCGGGCTGTACTGGCTGCCCATCGCCGACAGCCGGTGGCTATGGCTGGTGCTCGCCCTGTTCTGCTTTCCGATGGTTCTGATCCGGCCGGAGGCGATCGAGTTCGTCGCCCGCGCCGCGAACACCTTCAGCGGCCCGGACTGGGACTGGCTCGCCAGGATCGTGCTGGTCCTGGCGATCGTCCTGTTCTTCCCCGCGCTGGCCGGCTTGATCTGGTTCCTCCACGGCGTCCGCGGCCTGCTCCCGCCGCGCAGCGTCCGCACCGCCCGGCGGAAGCAACTCGCCGCCCTGTACGCCGCCCTCGACGCGAGCGGCCCCGGCGCGGTCGAGCGGCACCTGTACGACGACGAGTCGTTCGCCGACCGGACGACCCGATTCCTGCTCGACCACCGCGTCCGCCTGCCGCTGGTGCTGCACGACGAGGACGGGCGTTACCGCTTCCGCAGTGAGCGGAAGGTCCAGGTCCTCGCCAACGCGATCGTCCGGTCGGTCGCGCGGGCGCGGGACAACGAGCTGTACGTGATCCTGGCGGACCTGACCGAGTTGGCGGACGAGTTGAGACCATTGGTGCAGGCGGCCCAGGTCGCCCGCGCCCGGCATCACCAGGTCCTCGTGCTCCTCCCGTGGCCCGCCGACGTGCCGCCACCGCCGGACCGCCGGGCCGGGAAGCGCGTCCGGGACGGGAGTATGAAGTCGCTCAGGATCGGCAATCTGGTCAAATCGGTGCTGGTGTCCCGGTATCACCGCGCCTACGCCGAACTGCGCACGGTCCTGGCGAAGGCCGGGGCGACGGTCGTGCGGGTCGAGGACGGCGACCCGGTGCGGCTTGTGCTCGACCGGCTCGACCGAATCCGCGGCACGAGGGTCCGCCGATGAGCACCGCCGACGCGCCGTGGCCCGCCGCCCACATGGCCTGGCTACGCGACCCGGTCGCCCGGAACTACCTGTTCGTCGGGATGGCGTCGCTGCTGGTCGCCGCCGCGGTGCTGGTCTTCCGCCACGGCAACCTCCTGGCGGCGCTGCCGGTCGTGATCGCGGTCCTGGGGCTGCTGCTCCGCTCGCCGGTGATTCCTGGCCTGTACGTCGTCGTCCTGTGTCTGGCCGCCGTGCCGCTGCCGAGCTGGCTAGGCACCACCGTCTACTCGGACGTGCCGTACAGCCACTTCCGGGTCATGGACCTGGTGCTGGTCGGGGCGACGCTGAGCTACCTGGCCTGCCAGTACCGGCTGCTGAGCCTGACCCTCCAGGGGATGCCGCCCGACGCGCCGGCCGGCCAGCGCCGCCGGGGGGACAAGCCGCCGAAGCGACCGGGGGCGACCGTCCCGCCCGAGGAGACGGGCCGGATGTTCGCGGTCATCGCCGTCTGCGTCGTCGTCGGCCAGGTGGTGTGGCTGGTCGCCTCCGAGTTGCGACTCGACTTCCGCGACGCGCTGCCGCTGCGGCTCGCCCCGCCCGCGGCGTCCCGGCTGAGATACAACCCGGCCGAGCCGCTGAACCGCTTCCTGATGCTGGCCGGGCTGACGGCGGTCGTCACCCTGCCGACCGCGCTGGCGTTCTGGTACTGGCGGCTCACCCGACTCGGCCCGGGAGAGGCGCGGATGGTCCTGCTCGACACCACCTGGCGGGAGGCTCGGCGCGAGCTGAACCGCCAGGAGAAGTGGCGGGCGTGGGGACTGTCCCGCCGCCGGCCGAAGCCGGCGAAGAAGCCCCGCCCGCTGCCCGAGGAGCGGCCGGAGCCGACCGGCCCGCGGCGGAGCTTCGTCGAAGCACTGACCCTGACGTGCGGGATGCTATTCGTCGGCGGCCTTGTGGCGTTCGTGGCGGTGATTATCCTGGTCCGGTTTCTGGGAAAGCCATAGTCGGGAGGGCGACGATGGGCGTCTGGTTGCGCGAGGCGGCCGGCTGGGTACTGCTCGGGGTCGGGCTGGCCGCGTTCGCCGTCTGCTACTTCGTATTCCTCCTCCAGCGGCGCGTGATCGAGGCGGTCGGGCTGGGGCTGATCGGCTTCACCGTCTTCCGCGGCGGGATGCACCTGTTGAAGGTGGCGGTCGCAGCACGCGCCGCTCGGGAGGCCGGACGGGTGCCGGAACCACCCAAGCCGCTGCGGGCGATCCGCATGGAACTGGGCGGCGGCCACGAGCCGCCGGGTCGGCCGCGCAAGTCGGTCCTCCCCGGCGCCGACGGCCGATGAGCGACCCGCTCATCCCGGCGGACACCCGGGCTGTCTTCTTCGACGCGGTCGGCACGGTGCTGCACCCGACCCCCGGCGCGCCGGTCGTCTACGCCGAGGCCGCGGCCAGGTACGGCTTGCCGGCCGACCCCGCGGCGATCCTGGAGCGGTTTCGGGCCGCGTTCCGCCGCGAGGAAGAGGCCGACGAGCGGTCCGACTGGGTGACGAGCGAGGGGCGGGAGGTCGCCCGGTGGCGGACGATCGTCCGCGAGACACTACCCGGAGCGCCGGACGTGTGCTTTGAACTGCTTTACAACCACTTCGCCCGGCCGGATGCGTGGCGGGTGCCCGAGGAAGCAGTTGCCCTTTTCGACCACCTTGCCGGCCGCGGGCTACGTCTCGGGCTGGCGTCCAACTACGACTCGCGGCTCGAATCGGTACTTGCCGGCCGACCGGAGCTGGCGCCGCTCGACGGGATGGTGGTCATCAGCTCGCGGGTCGGCGTGCGCAAACCAGGCGCGGAGTTCTTCGCGCGGTTGACGGAACTGAGCGGTTGCAGCCATAGCGAGATCGTCCTGGTCGGAGACGACTATAAGACCGGCTTCCTCGGGGCGACCGCCGCCGGGATGCGTGCGGTGCTGCTTGACCCCAAGGGGCGACACCCGGACATGTCCGAGCGGGTTGCCGCACTCGGCGATCTGCTGAGAAGTTCGTAATGTTCGCGCTAACGCGACTTCTTCTTACGGCCGGGTCTGGCCGGCTCGTCGGGTAACTTCTCGAACAGTCGGCTCACGGGCAGTCGGAACCCGGGTAGTACATCACCGCCTGTCAGGGTGTCCCCTTCGGCGAACGCGGTCACATCGTCGGGGGACGAGTACACCCGCACGGTCCGGGCGGCCGGGTCCACGAACCACACGGCCCGCACCCCGGACAGGAAGTACTCCTTGAGCTTGCGGGCCATTTCCGCGCGGGTGTTCCCCGGGCTGAGCACCTCGACAGCGAGGTCCGGTGACAACTCAGGGATCGGTTCCGCCGGGACGCGCCCACCGGGGAGCCGGTCCCAGCGGGTGAACGACACGTCCGGGATGCGGACCAGCCCCTTCAGGAAGCGGAGCGTTCCCGCCTCGCCCAGGATCATCCCGAGGTCGCTGTGGCTTTGGTTCCAGATGCCCAGCAGAAGCACAATCTGGACGGCAACGAACGACTCCTTCGCGCCCATCAACTTCTCCACCAGGGTGCCCTCGACTAACTCGTACTTCCGCTTCTCGCGGTCGAGGATGCGCAGCACGTCCCTCTCGGTGGCGGTCCCCGGGGCGGGCCGCAGCCGAACCCGCTTCGGCGAAATCCCGCCGAGCCGGGTGAGCAAGTCGTCGAGCGTCTCCAGCCCGTCGGCCGTCTCGTTCCGTCGCACGATTCGCCCTCCGAATCCTGACCCTGACCGTCACACTACCGGCACCACCTCCGGCGGGACGTTGTCGGTCGGCTTGAGTCGGTCGCGCACATGCCGGGAGGCGGCCCGGTTGAGCACCTCCAGGTATGCCAGAGCGCTGGCCTCGATGATGTCGGTGGACACCGCCCGGGCGCTCATCCGCCGGCCACGGTCCTCGACTTCAACGTATGCCTCACCCTGGGCGTCCATGTCCTGTGTCACCGCCCGCACCCGGTACGTCACCACCTTCACGTCCGCCCCGGTGATCCGGTTGATCGCCTTGAATAGCGCATCAATCGGGCCGTTGCCGATCGCCGCATCGCGCTTCACCTCGCCGTCCGAGACCCGCAGGGTGACGGCCGCGGACGTCTGCGAACCGGTGCCGGCGGTGCTTGTGAACCCGGCGAGCGTCCACAGGCTGCCGTTGGCGACCTGGAGTTGGTTCTCCGCCAGCGCTTCAATGTCGGCGTCGTACACCTCCTTCTTGCGATCGGCGAGTTGCTTGAACGCCTCGAATACTTTATTCAGCTGCTCCTCGGTCAGGTGGTAGCCGAGGTCGTGGATGCGCTGCCGCAGGGCGTGCCGGCCGCTGTGCTTGCCCAACACCAGCTCGGTCCGCGAGATGCCGACGTCCTCCGGCTTCATGATCTCGTAGGTGCTGCGGTCCTTGAGCATCCCGTCCTGGTGGATGCCGGCCTCGTGGGCGAAAGCGTTCTGGCCGACGATCGCCTTGTTCCGCTGCACCTGCATCCCGGTGACGTGCGACAGCTTCCGGCTGGTCGGGTACAAGAGCCGGGTGTTGATCCCGGTCGAGAGGTGGTAGAAGTCCTGCCGGGTCCGCAGGGCCATGACCACCTCCTCCAGGGCGGTGTTGCCGGCCCGCTCGCCGATGCCGTTGATCGTACACTCGACCTGTCGGGCGCCCTCGCCCAGCGCGGCCAGGGTGTTCGCCACCGCCAGCCCCAGGTCGTTGTGGCAGTGGACGGAGAGGACGCAGTTGTCGATGCCGGGGACGGTCTTCTTCAGGTGGCGGATGATCGCCGCGTAGTGGCTCGGCACGGCGTAGCCGACCGTGTCCGGGATGTTCAGCGTGGTCGCCCCGGCCTCGACCGCCTTCTCGACCACCTCGGACAGGAAGTCTAGTTCGGTCCGGGCCGCGTCCTCCGGGGAGAACTCCACGTCCTCGACGTGCTCCCGGGCGCGCTTCACCCCCTCGACGGCGCGGCGGACGATCTCCTCGCGGGACATCCGCAGCTTGAACTCACGGTGGATAGCGCTGGTCGCCAGGAAGACGTGGATGCGCGGCCGCGGCGCGTCCTTGACCGCCTCGGCGGCGCGGTCGATGTCTGCCGGGTTGCACCGGGCCAGCCCGGCGATGATCGGCCCCTGCACCTGCCGGGCGATCGCGCGTACCGACTCGAAGTCGCCGGGCGAAGCGATGGGGAAGCCGGCCTCGATCACGTCCACGCCGAGGTCCTTGAGGGCGTGGGCCATCTCCAGCTTCTCGTTCAGGTTCATGCTGCACCCGGGGCTTTGCTCCCCGTCGCGCAGCGTCGTGTCGAAGATGGTGACCCGGTTCGGGTCGGCGGTCGGCGTCATCGGGCCCTCGCGGTTGGGAAACGCAAGCGGCCCCGGGACTCCTCGTCCCGGGGCCGCATTCACCTACTGGATCGCAGGTCAGCCGGCGCGGACGGAGGAGTGTGCCCCGGGCGGCCGGAGCGGAAGGTTCTCCAGGAGTAGCGTCAGGGCGGTCCGCATCCGGTCCACCGGGTTCGGGGTCGTGAGTGTACTTTACACACAACCGGCCGTCCGATCAACGGCGAGTTCCCCTGGGACCGCGGCCGTCCCGGCCGCTCTTGCTGAACGGGTCAGGGCGCTTCCGTG
>DASSAT010000436.1:0-2937 GCA_035699305.1 Fimbriiglobus sp.
CCGGCCGCTCTTGCTGCACACGTCAGGGGCTTCCGATGACACACAAGCGCCTCGACCGGTGGAGCAAGAGCGGCCGGGACGGCCGCGGTCCCAGGTGGAAGGACCGTCCTTGACCCCCCCGGCGCGGGGGCTACCCTGACAGGACTTCCACCCCGGACGAGGAACGCCCGTGAAGGCCAGCCCGCCCCCGGACCCGGTCCCGAGCGAGGCGCCCGCCCCGCCGGAGGCGGTCGCGCCGGCCCCCGAGCCGACCCCGAAGGAGCCGCCCAAGCCCGCCACCTGGCCGGAGTGGTTCGGGGCGGTGGACTTCGCTCTGGTCGTCCTGGCCGTGGTGGTCGGCTTCCTGGCCGCGTCCTTCCCGGCCCGCAACTCCGACCTCTGGCTCCAGTTGGCCAGTGGCCGCAACCTCGCTGAGGGCAAGTACACCCCCGGGGCCGACCCGTTCACCTTCTCCGGCGCCGACCGCGCCTGGGCCGACACCTCCTGGCTGTACGACCTCGGGCAGTACGCGCTCTACTCGGCGGACCCGACCGGGGCGGCACTCGTCGCGGTCAAGGCCGTCGCGTTCGCGGCGGCGTTCGGCCTGCTGGTCCTGCTGCGGCGGACCGGGCAGGCGCTCTGGCCGTGGGCGGTGCTGATCGCGCTCGGGGTGCTCTCGTCGGCCCCGTACGCGCAGGCCCGGCCGGTCGTCTGGTCGATGCTGTTCCTCGCCGTCACGCTGGTGATCCTCTACCGCTGCCCGTGGCGGCCGGGGACGTGGCGAGAGCCGCTGGTCCTCGCCGGGCTGTTCGCGGTCTGGGCGAACGTCGATGCGTGGTTCCTCCTCGGCCCGCTGACCGTTGCCCTCGTCCTGGTCGGGGAGAAGCTGCACCCGCTCATGACCCGGGAGAAGGGGACGCAGGCCGACGACCCGTTCCCGCCCGCCCCGCCGCCGGGGCTACTCGGCCGGGCGCTGCTCCTGGGCGTGGTCGCGTGCCTGCTCAACCCGATGGTCCTGGCCGCCCTGGTGAAAGACCCCGGGGCCGCGCTCACGCAACTCGTGCCGATGGAGTTCGGCGTCGGCGTCCCGGCGGGGGCGTCGTCCGACGCCGAGTTGGCCTTACTCACGCAGCAGCCGTTCTTCCCGGAAGGGTACTTCGTGTACCGCGCCGACACCCCATATGAGCAGGTCAAGCTGCCGGCGGTGGCGTTCGCGCTGTTCAGTCTCGCCAGCCTCGGGGCGCTGGCCGGCGGGCTGATCCGGCTGCGGGCGGCGCACATCCTGCTATGGGTCGTGTTCGCGGCGCTGGCGCTGCTGCACGTCCGGCTCATCCCGTTCTTCGTCGTCGTCGCGGTCCCGCTCGCCGCGGCGCACCTCAACGGGCTGTCCGGGCGGATTAAACTCGGCCCGTGGACGGACACCCAGACCCGGCTGACGCTGACCGGCAGCGCGCTGGGCCGGGTGCTGTCGGTGGCGGCGGTCCTGCTGCTGCTCGGGGCGGCGTACCCGGGGTGGCTGAACAACCCGGTGGGCGACCCGGCCTACGCCAGCCGACTCGAATGGGCGGTCGCGCCGGACGCCGGGTTGGTGCGGTCCGCGAAGCTCGCGGCACGGCTGCGGGCCGGGCTGCCCGACGCGGCCCGCGGGCTGAACGTCAGCGTCGAGTTCGGCAACTACTGCGCCTGGTACGCGCCCGGCGAGCGGGTGTTCGTCAACGGCCGGTTCGCCTTCCATCGGCCGGAGCTGGCGGACCTGCTGACGGTCCGCAGCGCCCTGATCGGCCTGCGTCCGACCGGCGAGTTGCCGGACACCGCCGAGGTCGAGCGGGTGTGCGACGCCCGGGGCGCCGGCTTCCTGTCCTACGCCTCCCGGGGCCGGCTGGACCCCCCGGCCGTCCTCGCCCTGTTGCAGCACGAGGCCCGGTGGACTCCGTGGCACCTGGACGGTCGGTTCGTGGTGTTCGGCCGGCTGGCCGGGGTCGGCCCGGACGTGGCCGCTCGGTTGAAGTACGACCCGGTCCGGCTGGCGTTCGGCGCGGATCAGGAGACGCTGCCCGAGGGGAAGACCCTCCAGCCGTTGCGCGCGGTCGGGGACCCCTGGGAACTGTTCGTGACCGAGTACCTGGCGCGGCCGGAGCCGATCCCGCCGGAGATGGACGACGTCGATATCCTGGTCTTGTACAACCATTTCTTGGCGACGCGCTCCGCCCAGCGGTGGCAGAAGCTTAACGTCGGCCGGATGTTCGCCCGGGCCGCCGCCATCGGGGTGATCGGCACCACCCACCTCCAGCCGTCGCCGGAGCCGCCGGCCACGGACGAGCAGCTCGCGCTGCCGGTGGTGATGACCCGGCTGGCCTGGCGGGCGGTGGCGGCCAGCCCCGACCGACCAGGCGTCTACCGCGCCCTGGCGCTGGCTTACAGCCAACCCTTCCCCCCGACCACCAGCCAGCCGCTCGAACAGGTCCAGATGACCGAACAGCAAGTCCAGGTCCTCACCGCCCACGCCCGGTTCCTGGCCCGGGTCCCGCCGCCGGACCGGTCCTCGACGACGACGAACCGGGATGCGTTCCTCGCGGCCCAGCACCTGGTCCAGCTCTACAACCAGACCCGGCAGCTCGACCTGTGCCGCGAAACCTTCGGCCGGATGGTCCGGCTGGCCGAGGCGATGCCCCCGGGGCTGCTCCGGGAACTGGTTCCCCCCGAGCTTAAGGCGGACGACCCGGTCAAGGAGTACCTCAAGGGCATGAAGGCCCAGGAGGACAACCTGGCCCGGCAGGTGCAGCACCTGAGCGACCAGGTGAACCGGATGCCAAGCCCGGAGAAGCGGTTCCAGGTGGCGTTCCGGGGGGGGCTGCCGGGCCAGGCGATCGAGATTTACCAGTCCGCCTCCCGGGCCGGCGAAGCCTGGGCCAACAAGGACGACCTCAAGGTCGCGCTGATCGCGATGGAGCTGCGGGC
>DASSAT010000437.1:0-12624 GCA_035699305.1 Fimbriiglobus sp.
ACGGCACACGGAGTGTGCCTACTACGCTACCCGACCGTTAGACCGCCTTGTACTTGCCGGGGTGCGGCACCGGCGGGACTTTGATCGACGACTCCATCGTCAGCCCGTCCGGCATGGTCGCGACGCTCGACGCCAGCAGCCGGTCCCAGGTGAGGGCGGTGCCGCTGTAGGCCGCCTCCCGGCCGAGGATCGCGGTCATGGTGCTCTCGGCCACCGACCGCAGTCCGTTGAGCGGCTTGCCGGACCGGATGCTGGCGATCATGTCGATGTGCTCCTGGACGTAGGGGGACAGGTCGTCGTTGCGGTCCTTCTCGACGCTGTACGCGTCCTTCCCGCCGACCTGGTAGTAATTCTTGTCGCTGGTGCGGACCTTCCCCTTGGTGCCGACCAGCGTCTCGGAGATGTCCCCCGGGCCGTAGTAGTGCCGGCAGTAGCTGGCCAGCCGCACCCCGTTGGGGTACTCGTACTCGACGGCGAAGTGGTCCCAGATGTGGCCGACCTCCTGCGGGTCGCCGTCCGGCCGGGCTTCGGAGCCGCCCATCCGCCCGCCCATCGCCACCGCCTTGACCGGGTGCGCCCCGAGGAACCAGTTGATCACGTCCAGGTTGTGGACGTGCTGCTCGACGATGTGGTCGCCGCACAGCCACACGAAGTGGTACCAGTTGCGCAGCTGGTAGGCGGCGTCGGACTCGCCCTTGTTCCGCCGGTGGAACCAGATGCCGCTGCCGTTCCACGAGCACCGGGCGGACACCACGTCGCCGATCGCCCCGTCCTGGAACCGCTTGAGCACCTCCAGGTACGCCTTCTGGTGGCGGCGCTGTGTGCCGGGGACGACCGCCAGGTTGTGCTTCTTCGCCTCGTCCACCAGCCCCAGCACCTTGCGGATGCCGGGCGCGTCCACCGCCACCGGCTTCTCGGTGAAGACGTGCTTCTTGGCCTTGATCGCCGCCTCCAGGTGCAGCGGCCGGAACCCCGGCGGCGTCGCCAGGATCACCAGGTCCACCCCGCTGTCGATCACCTTCTGGTAGGCGTCCAGCCCGCCGAAGACCCGGCCCTCGACCTCCAGCCGGCCCTTGTACTTGTTCTGGAGGTTCCGGCCCAGCCGGGTGGCCTTCTCCTCGAACACGTCGCCGAGGGCATGGACGCGGACCGCCTTGTCGGCGTCGAGACAGTTGGCGGTGGCGCCGCTGCCGCGGCCGCCACAGCCGACCACCCCGATCTTGATCACGTCGCCGCCGGCCGCGTGGACGGCGGTCGGGAGCAGGTTCGTCGCCGCCGCCGTCGCGGTGGCCACCGCGCCGGCCTTGAGGAAGTCGCGCCGGTTGGCGTTCGCCGTCATGGGTAAGGCTCCGTCTGGAGGAAAGGAATGGGGGAGTGCGTCAGTCCACCTTCTTCACGACCATCGGCTTGATCCCGACCAGTTCGGGGTACTCCTCGACCGGGAGGGCCGCCCGGAACCCGATCACGTCCATCCGGGTCAGCCACCAGATGCTCTTTGGCAGCTGCGGGTCGTGCTTCTGCCAGCTCTTGTCGGACCCGCGGCGGGCGGCCGACCGCAGCCGGTCGGGCGCGTCTGCCCACGACCCGCCGCGGACCACGTGCGACCACTTCTTGTCCGTCGGCTTGTTCACAGGCCCCAGGGTAACGGCGTCGGCCGGGGACTTGGCGTAGAACTTCGGGTCGTAGTAGTCCAGGCACCACTCCCACACGTTCCCGTGCATGTCGTGCAGCCCGAACTTGTTCGCCTTCTTCGTCCCGACCTTGTGGGTGGTGGGGTCGCCGTTGTCCGTCCGGGTGCTCGGCTCGGAGTGCTCGGCCGTCGCGGAGTTCCCCTTGAACCAGGCGTAATCGCCGAGCTTCTCGGTCTTGTCGTCGAACCCGTAAGGCCCCGTATATCCGGCCCGGCATGCGTACTCCCACTCGGCCTCGGTCGGCAGCCGGTAGCCCTTCTTGGTCTTCCAGCGCAGCCAATGGCAGTACATCATCGCCGCGTGGTGGGTCATGCAGATCGCCGGGTGCCCCTCCTTGCCGTGGTCGTACAGTTCGTCCACGTAGGTGTTGGTCGGTTTGGTGATGGCGTCTGGCGTGAGCGTCTTCTGAAGGTCCTGCGGCACCTCGTCGGTCTTATACAGGCTCTCGTCCTTCCAGAAGACGTAGTACTCGTCCCAGGTGACCTCGCACTTCGCCAGCCAAAACGGTCGGACCTTGACCTTGTGCTGCGGCCCCTCGTCGGGCTGGTGGCCGGGTTCGGACTCGGGGCTGCCCATGACGAACTCGCCGCCCGGGACGTAGACCATCTCGAACTTCACGCCGCCTGGCAGCACTTCGGTGAAGTTCTTGGCCGGCAGGTCCAGCTTGGTCGGGACCACCGGGGTCGGAGGGATGACCTGCTTGACCTCCGGCTCCTGGGAGCCGGCTACGCCGACCAGGGCGGCGAGGCCGAGGGTGACGGCGACGGAGACGGTGGTGCGGCGCGTCATATCTGGTTAGATTCTCTCATGAGAGGCCCGCTGTCAACGGTCGGCCGTCGGGAGTCGGATGGAGGGCAGGCTATGTCGGGCGGAGCATTCGGGGCGATCGCGTTCATCCATTGTATCAACTTCGTCTCATCTGTCGCCGCGGTCGAAACCCCGGGGCGGTATGAGTTCGAGTCGAAGCACATGGGGACGACGTTCCGGGTCGTCCTGTACGCTCCAGCACGCCCGACGGCCGAGAGGGCAGCGAAGGCGGTCTTCGCCCGGGTGGCCGAACTCGAACGGGTGATGAGCGACTACGACGCCCGGAGCGAGCTAATGCGGCTGTGCCGGACCAACGATGCCGCGCCGGGCAAACCGATCCCCGTCAGCAAGGACCTGTTCGAGGTGCTGCGGAAGGCCCGGGAGGTATCGCTGAAGTCAGGCGGGGCGTTCGACGTGACCGTCGGCCCACTGGTGCGGCTGTGGCGCCTCGCCCGGCGGACGCAGCAACTCCCCGACCCGAAGGAACTGGCCGACGCGAAGAAGAAGGTCGGCTACGAGAAGGTGGTCCTCGACGCGAAGAAGCGAACGGTCACGCTGACGGTGCCCGGGATGCGGCTCGACCTGGGCGGGATCGGCAAGGGGTTCGCCGCGGACGAGGGGCTGGCGGTCCTGCGCCAGCATGGGATCACTCGGGCGCTGGTGGCGGCCAGCGGGGACATCGCCGTTGGCGACCCGCCGCCGGACACGGCCGCCTGGGTCGTCGAGATCGCCCCGCTGAGCGAGGGGACGCCGACCCGCCGGGTGAAGCTGGCGAACGCGGCCGTCTCCACGTCCGGCGACCTGTACCAGTTCGTCGAGATCGGCGGAGTGCGGTACTCGCACGTCCTCGACCCGCGGACCGGCCTGGGCCTCACCGGCCGGCGGAGCGTGACGGTGATCGCCCGGCGCGGCGTGCAGGCGGATAGTCTCAGCAAAGCGGCGAGCGTCCTGCCGCCCGAGAAAGCCCTGACGCTGATCGACTCGATTGACGAGGCGGCAGCCTACATCGCGGTGAAGGAGTCCGACGACGCGAAAGTGAAGATCACCGCGTCGAAGCGGTTCGCCGACTTCCTCGTCCCGCTCAAGTAGTCCGATCAGTTCGGCACCCGGACCACCAGCGGCTTTAGCCCAACCAACTCCGGGTACTCTTCGGCCGGCAGGCAGACGCGGAAGCCGATCACGTCCATCTTCGTCAGCCACCAGATGCTCTGGGGAACCTGCGGGTCGTGCTTCTGCCACGACTTGTCGGACCCGCGGCGGGCCGCCGACCGCAGCCGGTCGGGCTGGTCCGCCCACGACCCGCCGCGGACCACGTGCGGCCACTTCCGGTCCGTCGGCTTGTTCACCGGGCCAAGGGTGACGGCATCCGTCGGGAACTTGCTGTAGAACTTGGGGTCGTAGTGGTCCAGGCACCACTCCCAAACATTCCCGTGTAGGTCATGTAGCCCGAACCGGTTCGCCTTCTTCGTCCCGACCTTGTGAGTGGTAGGGTCGCCGGTGAACGTCCGATCGCTCTCTTCCGAGTGCTCGGCCGTCGCAGAGTTCCCCTTGAACCAGGCGTAGTCGCCGAGCTTCTCGCCCTCGTCGAACCCGTATGGCCCGGTGTGCCCGGCCCGGCAGGCGTACTCCCACTCGGCCTCGGTCGGCAGCCGGTAGCCCTTCTTCGTCTTCCAGCGCAGCCAGTGGCAGTACATCATCGCCGCGTGGTGCATGATGCAGAGGACCGGATGGCCCTTGCGGCCGTGGTCGTAGGTCTCCTCCACGTAGGAGTTCGACGGCCGGGTGATGGCGTCGGCCCGGCCTCGCCCCTGCACCGTATTCGGAACGTCGTGGGCGGTGAATAGCCCGTCGTCCTTGTAGTACCGGTCGAACTCGTCCCAGGTGACTTCGCACTTGCCCAGCCAGAACGGTCGGACCTGGACCCGGTGTTGCGGCCCCTCGTCAGGCCGGTGGCCGGGTTCGTCATCTGGGCTACCCATGAGGAATTCACCGCCGGGGACGTAAACCATATTGAACTTCACCTGCCCGCCGGGAAGTGTCTCGGTGAAGTTCTTCGGCGGCAGGTCGGCCTTCGTCGCCACCCGGACATCGAACGGAAGGGTCGGCTTGTCGGCCGGGAGGATGGGGACGACGGCAGCCAAGACCGCGCCGGCGGCCGTGACTGACAGGACGGCGAAGTGTCTCATGCCCTCAGCATCGCCCGGAGGCGATAACCGGTCAACCGCCGGCACGCGGATTGCAGAGTCTATTGTTATGTCAATCGTGGGAGGTCCGGTCTATGGATGAGATGGTCTGTAAGGTTGCCGAGCGGAGCGGGGTCGCGGCCGACACCGTCCGCACGGTCCTGACGACCGCGGTGGAGTTCATCAAGGAGCGACTGCCCCCGCAGTTCGCCACCCAGGCGGACATGATCTTGAAGGGGGCCGGTGGGTCCGGCGGGCCGGGGTCGGCCGGCGGCGCGGCCGTCGGGAACCTGGCCTCCGGTGTCATGGGGAAGGAGGGTGCGCGATGAGCAACGTGGTAATCCGACAGTGACCGCAGTGAGCGGGCATCCGCTCGAACGCCGCCAGTGTGGCGGCGCGGCTGCGGCAGGAGCCTGGACTGAACGTGCAACTGGTGGACGGCAACCGGGGCGAGTTCTCGGTCTCCGTGAACGGTCGGCAGGTCATCAGCAAGACGGGCGATGACTTGCCGACGGAGGACCAAGTCCTCACGGCCGTCCGGCAGGCCGCCCCGGCCCACGCCTGACGTGCGGGCACTCGGTTTCGGTACGAGGCGGGGGCGTCAGGCCCCCGCCTCGCGTTTCCGGTCAAACGTCCGCGACCAATCCGGCAGCTCATCCGCCAACTCGTCCGCGGTCGCGGCCCGCAGGGTGACGTGGCCCACCTTCCGCCCCGGCCGGGGGTCTTTGCCGTAGGTGTGCAGGTGGGCAACCGGGTGGCGGAGCACCCTCGGCGTCGCGGGCACCGAGCCGATGAAGTTGAACAACGCCGAGTACCCGACCGCGTCGGCCCGGCCCAGCGGCCAGCCGCACACCGCCCGCAGGTGGTTCTCGAACTGGCTGGTCTGCGCCCCCTCGATGGTCCAGTGGCCGGAGTTGTGGACCCGCGGCGCCATCTCGTTCGCCAGGAGCCGCGGGCCGTCCTGGAACCACTCGATTGTCAGCACCCCGACGTAGTGCAACTCCGTCATGACCTGGATCACATATTCCTGGGCACGTTCGGTGAGTTCCTCACGCAATTCGGCCGCCGGCGCGACGGACCGGTGCAGGACGCCGTCGCGGTGCTCGTTCTCGATCAGCGGGTAACAGACGACTTCCCCGCTTCGACCACGGACGGCGATCACCGACAGTTCCCGTTCGAACGGCACGAACCCTTCCAGGATCAGCGGCCGTCCGCCGAGCCTGTTCCACGCCGATTCAGCATCTTGCCGGGTGCGGATGACCGCTTGCCCTTTGCCGTCGTAGCCGAACCGCCGCGTCTTGAGGACGGCCGGCAATCCGATCTCGCGCAGGGCGGCGTCGTACTGCTCCCGCGTGTCCACCGCCGCGAACGGCGGGGTCGGGACGCCGAGTTCCTCGAAGAACGTCTTCTCGGTGAGTCGGTCCTGGGACACCTCCAGCGCCCGCGGCGGCGGGTAAACCGGCACCCGCTCGGCCAGCCACCGGGCCGACTCGACCGGGACGTTCTCGAACTCGTAGGTGACGACGTCCGACACGCGGGCGAGTTGGTAGAGCGCCTGGTAGTCGTCGTACTCGCCGTGGAGGTGGCCGCAGACCTGGCCGGCGCACGGGTCCGACGCCGGGTCGAAGACGCTACACCGGACGCCGAGCGGATACCCGGCCAGGGCGATCATCCGCCCGAGTTGCCCGCCGCCGAGGATGCCGACCCTCATGGGGCCGTCCTCGGGTCGGGGTGATCGAGCACGGACTCGGTTTGCTTCTGCCGGTATTCCTTCAACGCATCGCGGATGGCCTGGTGCTTCGCCCCCAGGATCGCGGCGGCGAGCAGGCTGGCGTTCTTGGCCCCGGCCCGGCCGATCGCCAGCGTGCCGACCGGGACGCCGGCCGGCATCTGCACGATCGACAAGAGTGCGTCCAGCCCCCGCAGCAGCGAGTGCTCGGCGGCGACCGGGACGCCCAGCACCGGCAGCCACGTCTTGGCGGCGACCATTCCCGGCAGGTGGGCCGCCCCGCCGGCACCCGCGACGATCACCTCCAGCCCGCGGCCGGCCGCCTCCTCGGCATAGCGGAACAGCTTGTCCGGGGTGCGGTGGGCCGACACCACCTCCACCTCGTAGGGCACCTGTAACTCGTCGAGCACGTCGGCCGCGTGCTTCATCGTCTCCCAGTCCGACCGGGAGCCCATGATGACGCCGACGAGCGGAGTCGAGCGGAGATCGGTGGACATCTGGGATCACCGGTGCCTGAGGTATGTCCCGGTCAGCTGCCGGTCTCGGCGGGGGCGAGCTGTTCCAGTTGAGCGGCGCCGATCGTCGTGACGACCAGCGGCTGGGCGCCGCGGACGAGTCTGGCGGCCTCCTGGCGCTGGAGTTCCGACAACCGCTTCTGGGCCTCCTCGAACAGCGGGGACGCCATCACTTCCCGTTTCTCCTCGGGGGTCGTGAACAACCTGCTGAACAACCCCCCGGGGGTAAACAGCTTGTTACTGAACCGGACCGCGCTCGCCTCGGTGGCGAGCAGGTGACGGATTTCGGCCTCGGCCTGGTCTCGGGCCGTCATGGTCGGCCTCCTAGTTCAGGAACCGGAACTCGACGCCTTTTTGGATCTCCAAGTAGATCGCCACCTGGAGAGTCCGGGACTTGAACTCCCGCAGGATCGCTTCCAACTCGTCGATCCGGCCCTCTTCCAAAACTACCACATACGCGGCACTCCGGTCGAGGGCGCGCGTCCCGTCGCCCATCCGAAATGCCCCTTCGACGTAGCCGAGGAACGTCCAGCCGTCGAACAGGTCGTACACAGCCCAGCGGACCGCCTCGTGGTCCGTGAGGAGGTCACGGCCGTCGTTGTCCTTCATTGGCAGAAAGAACGTCGCCTTGGCCAGCGCCATCGCGCACTCCTCCCGTCAAGAATATTAACTGAGCGGCTGCCACTTGCGGCCGTCGGTGGCGAGCAGGTCGGTGGCGCACGGCGGCCCCTCCGAGCCGATCGGGTACGGCTCCGGTGGCGGGGCGTCGGGCCGCTCGGTCGCGGCGATGATCGGGTCCATGATCTCCCAGGCCCGCTCGATCTCGTCAGCCCGCATGAACAGCGCCGCGTCCCCCTGCATCGCGTCCAGCAGCAGTCGCTCGTAGGCCTCCGGCAGCGGCCGCTCGGCAAACGCCTCCTTGTAGCTGAACGACAGGTCCCGCGGCTGCAGGTGGACGCCGTCCACCTCCGGCACCTTGGTCTGGAAGTTCAGGCGGATGCCCTCGTTCGGCTGGAGGACCAGGGACATCCGGTTGCACTGCAACACCTCGCCCGGCGGCAGCGGGAACAGCAGGTGCGGCGGGCAGTGGAACTGGATCATCACCTCGCTGTAGCGGCTCTTGAGTCCCTTCCCCGACCGCAGGTAGAACGGCACCCGCTTCCACCGGCCGTTCTCGACGAACAGCTTCACCGCCGCAAACGTCGGCGTCCGGGAGTCCGGCGGCACCCCCGGCTCGCGGCGGTAGCCCTCGTACTGGCCGACGGCCACGGACCGACACGCGGCGTCCGCCGTCGGGGCGGCGATGGCGTCGAGGACCTTCATCTTTTCGTTACGGAGCGAGTCGGCCGTGTACCGCGACGGGTTCTCCATCGCCACCAGGGTCATCACCTGGAGCAGGTGGCTCTGGAACATGTCGCGGAGCACGCCGCTGGCGTCGTAGTACGCCCCCCGCCGGCCGACGGTGACGCTCTCCGCGACCGTGATCTGGACGTGGTCGATGTACTGGTAGTTCCAGAGCGGCTCGAACAGGGTGTTAGCGAACCGGAAGATCAGGATGTTCTGCACCGTCTCCTTGCCGAGGTAGTGGTCGATGCGGTAGAGCTGGTCCTCGCGCCAGTTCTTGTGCAGCACGTCGTTGAGCGCCTTGGCCGACGCCCGGTCGCGGCCGAACGGCTTCTCGATGACCAGCCGCCGGAAGCCGCCGTCCTCCCGGGCGAACCCCGCCTCGCCTAGCGCTGTCGCCAGTTCCGGGTACAGTTCCGGCGCCACCGACAGGTAGTACAGCCGGCGGCCACCCCCCTGCCCTTCAGTGTCCGCGAACCACTTCCGTAACGGCTCGACGCCGCCCGGCCGGGTGATGTCGGTGCGGACGTAGCCGACGCTCTCGGCGAACTTCGCCCAGTTGGCGTCGTCCCACGGCTCGCCGGACGACTTGAAGGCGTCCCGCGCCCGCTGCCCCAGGTGGTCGCGGAACGAGGCATCGGAGTAATCGCTGCGCGCGACGCCGACGACCCGGGTGCCCTCGGGCAGCCGGCCCTTGAGGAACAGGTTGTAGAGCGAGGGGACGAGCTTCCGGGCGGTCAGGTCGCCGGAGGCGCCGAAGATGACGACGGTGAGGGGGGTGGTCATGATGTCGGGCC
Source organism: Fimbriiglobus sp. (assembly GCA_035699305.1). Lineage (GTDB taxonomy): Bacteria > Planctomycetota > Planctomycetia > Gemmatales > Gemmataceae > DASSAT01. The sequence goes on from DASSAT010000437.1 coordinate 9,067, forward strand.
TCCCGGTGTTGAACGAACAAAGCCCCGGCGGGGGGCCGGGGCTTCGAGCTAATGGGGTTGAGAGCGGGATACGGGAGTCGAACCCGTCTCACAGCCTTGGGAAGGCTGGGCACAGCCGATATACCAATCCCGCGACACCCGGAATCTTACCAACACCCCCGCCCGACGCAAACCCCATTTTGCGTCCGACGGTGCCCCGGAACCTATGGTCGATCCGGGTGTTACAGCCCTTATCCGCACACTAACGGAGGTCCCCATGCGCCCGTTGATCGCCGCCGGTGTCGTGGTCGTCGTGCTCTCCCCAACTGCCGCCCAAGCTCCGAAATCGCTGAAACTGCCCGCCGGCACCACGGTCGAGCGGAACCTGGAGTATGGCCCCCACGAGCGGAACAAACTCGACATCTACATCCCGAAGGGGGACGGCCCCTTCCCGCTGGTGATCTGGGTCCACGGCGGCGCCTGGCAGGGCGGCAGCAAGGAGGGCAGCCCGGCACTCTTCCTCGTGGGGCGGGGCTACGCGCTGGCGTCGATCAACTACCGACTTAGCCAGCACGCCACTTTCCCGGCGCAGATCGAGGACTGCCAGGCGGCCGTCCGGTTCCTGCGGGCGAACGCGAAGAAGTACCGCCTCGACCCCGAAGCATTCGGGGCGATGGGCGCGTCGGCCGGCGGGCACCTCGTCGCGCTCATGGGCACCGCCGGCAATGTCAAGGAGTTCGCCGGGTACGGCCGCGTCAAGGACGGCAGCAGCCGGGTGCAGTGCGTGGTGGACCTCTTCGGCCCGACCGACCTGACGAAGATGCAGGAGCAGTCGAAGGGCCGGGGGAAGATCGACCACGACTCGCCGAACGCCCCCGAGGCCCGGTTGATCGGCGGCCCGGTCCAGAAGAACAAGGGCAAGGCGGCCAAGGCCAACCCGATCACCTACGTCACGAGGGACGACGCCCCGTTCCTGATCATGCATGGCGACGCGGACCCGCTCGTTCCGGTCCGTCAAAGCGAACTGCTGCACGCGGCCCTGACGAAGGCCGGCGTCGAGTCGGAGTTGGTCGTCATTCCGGGGGCCGGCCACGGCGGCAAGGAGTTCAACGCCGAGGCCAACCGGTCGAAGGTCCTGGCCTTCTTCAACAAGCACCTGAAGATGAAGTGACCGCCGGACGCCGGACGCATCGGCGGAATCGTGCGGGACACTTGGGGCCGGGCTATGCTACCATGAGGGTCTTGCCCGGACCTCTCCCGCGAGCATGTCAGGACGAGGCGATCCGCTCATGAGCCTGGCCGCCGGCAACGACGTGGAAATGGTCGAGAAGCTCCGGGACGCGCACCAGCGGCTCCGGGCCGAGGTCGGCAAGGTGATCGTCGGCCAGGAGCAGGTCCTAGACCAACTCCTGATGGCGATCTTCTGCCGCAGCCACGCCCTGCTGATGGGCGTGCCGGGACTCGCCAAGACGCTCATGGTCAGCACCCTGGCCCAGGCGCTGGACATGACCTTCAAGCGCATCCAGTTCACCCCGGACCTGATGCCGTCGGACATCACCGGCAGCGAGGTGATCCAGGACGACCCGGCCACCCGCCAGCGGATGTTCAAGTTCCTCCCCGGGCCGATCTTCGCCAACATCGTCCTCGCCGACGAGATCAACCGCACCCCACCGAAGACGCAAGCGGCTCTACTGGAAGCGATGCAAGAGCGGAAAGCGTCCATCGGCGGCGAGGACCACCCGATGCGCAACCCGTTCTTCGTGCTGGCGACGCAGAACCCGATCGAGCAGGAGGGCACCTACCCGCTCCCGGAGGCGCAGCTCGACCGGTTCCTGTTCCTCATCAAGGTCGATTACCCGACCGACGACGACGAAGAACGCATCATGCGCGAGGGCACGTCCGACCGCGTGGTGAAGGTGTCGCCGGTGCTCAACGGCGACGACATCATCGCCTTGCAGCAGGTGGTCCGCCGGGTGCCGGTATCGGACAAGGTGTTCGCGTTCGCCAAGCGGATCGCGCGGATGAGCCGGCCGGGCACCGCCGACGCGGCGGAGTTCGCGTCCCGGTGGCTGACCTGGGGGGCCGGGCCACGGGCGAGCATGAACCTGATCCTCGCCGCCAAGGCACACGCGATCCTGCGTGGGTCCAACCACGTCGCCGGGGATGATGTGGTCGCGGTGGCGCTGCCGATCCTGCGGCACCGGCTGATCCTCAACTTCGCCGCCCAGAGCGAGGGGGTGACGGTCGAGGAGGTGGTGCGGAACCTGATCCGCAACGCCGCCAAGGCCGTCGCGGCGTAGGAATCGATCCGCAGATTCCGCAGATTACACAGATGAGATCAGAAGAAGAGAAGGAACGATGTAAATGGATTGATTCTGCTTGAATCTGTGGAATCTGCGGAATCTGTGGATCGTCTCTTATGCCTTCCCCCCTGCTCCACCCCGACATCCTTGCTCGCGCCGAAGCGCTCGGCCTTCAGGCTCGGCAGGTCGTCGAGGGGCTGCGGGTCGGCGACCACAAAAGCCCGTACCGCGGGTTCTCGGTCGAGTTCGTCCAGCACCGCGAGTACGTCCCCGGCGACGACATCAAGCACATCGACTGGAAGAGCTACGCCCGGTCCGACCGGTACACCATCAAGCAGTACGAGCAGGAGACCAACTTCATCGGTCATCTCTTGGTAGACGCCAGCAATTCGATGCGCTACGGCGACCGCGCCCACAACAAGCTCCACTACGCCAAGCTGCTGGCCGCGTCGCTGACGTACCTAATCGTCCGCCAACGGGACAGCGCGGCGCTGCGCGTCTTCGACTCCGACTGGCGCGGCGAGTTGCCGGCGTCGAGCCAGATGGGGCACGTCCAGGCCGTCTGCCGGGCGCTGGAGGCGGCCCGGCCGGCCGAGAAGACCGGCATGGGCCGGATGCTGGAGGAGTTGGCCGAGCGGGTCGCCCGGCGGGGGATCGTCTTCCTCATCTCCGATTGCTTCGACGAGGTGGGACCGCTGCTCAAGGGGCTGCAACACCTGCGGTTCCGGGGTCACGAGGTTGTGTTGTTCCACGTCCTGCACCGGGATGAAGTGGAGTTCCCGTTGGACGGCAACGTCCGGTTCGTCAACCTGGAAGGGGCCGACGAGCTGATGACCCGGCCGCACCTGCTCCGCCCGGCGTACCTGCGGGCGGTGAACCGGTATCTGAGCGAGTTGGAGAGAGGCTGCGATCGGAGCCGGGTCGAGTACGTGCGGATGCGGACCGACCGGCCGCTCAAGGCCGCGCTGGGCGAGTACCTGATCCGCCGGCTCCAATTGACGCGATAGTTCCAAGTGCCAGAGTTCCAAGTTCCAAGCAGAACAAGGAGCTCTTTCACCTGGAACTTGGAACTTGGAACTTGGAACTTGGAACTTGGAACTATGTCTTTCCTGTCCCCCTGGCTTCTGCTCGGCGCCGCGGCGGTGGCGGTCCCGGTCATCCTGCACTTCTTCTACAAGGCTCGCTACCGCCGGCTGCCGTGGGCGGCCATGACGTTCCTCCGGCAGGCGGTCGAGCAGACCAGCCGGCGGCTGCGGTTCCAGGAGTGGATACTGCT
>DASSAT010000438.1:0-6472 GCA_035699305.1 Fimbriiglobus sp.
ACCGCCAGCTTCGTGGTCCGCCAGGTGTTCTCGAAGGAGACCGAGTACCAGTACGACCGGGCGATGCTGGCGCTGAGCGACGGCGACATCCCCGAGGCGAAGCGGCGGCTGGAGCAGGCCGCGAAGCCGCAGGGGATCGACCTCGCCCGGGTCGGGGACGTGGACCGGCTGGCGCAGATCAACCGCTATCTGGAACTGATCCGCCGGGCCAACGGCGAGCGGTGAGCGGTGAGCGTTGAGCCAGACCGGGTTTTCTTCCGGCTCACCGCTCACCGCTCATCGCTCACCGCTCGGGAGGGGCCGACCATGCCGACGTGGACGATCGCGGCGGTGCAGATGGACTGCCGGCTCGGCGCCGTCGCGGCGAACCTCGCCGCCGTCCGCGCCCGCTTGGCCGAGGCAGCCGACGCCGGCGCCGGGCTGGTCGTCTTCCCCGAGTGCGCCCTGACCGGGTACGGGTTCGCGTCCCGCGCCGAGGTCGCGCAGGTGGCGGAGCCGATCCCCGGGCCGAGCACGGATGCCGTCGCCGCTGACTGCGCCCGGCGCGGCGTGTGGGCGGCGTTCGGCCTGCCAGAGCGGGCCGGCGACCGGCTGTACAACGCCTGCGCGCTGGTCGGCCCGGCCGGGCAACTCGCCGCCTACCGCAAGGTCCACCTGCCGTGCCTCGGCCTGGACCGGTTCACCGACCCCGGCGACCGGCCGTTCGCCGTCCACGATCTCGGCGGGCTGCGGGTCGGCGTCGGCATCTGTTTCGACGGAAGCTTCCCCGAGTCGGCCCGGGTGATGGCCCTGCAAAGGGCGGACCTCGTCATCCTGCCGACCAACTGGGCGACGCAGGCGCTCAAGACCGCGACGCTGGTCCCCCGCGTCCGGGCGCTGGAGAACCACATCTACTTCGCGGCCGTCAACCGGGTCGGCGACGAGGCCGGGTTCCGCTACGTCGGGCACAGCTCGGTGTCGGACGTCACCGGCGACTTCCTGGCCTACGCCGAGCACGACCGCGAGGCGGTCCTGTACGCCGCGATCGACCCCGACCGGGCGCGCAACAAGAAGGTGGTCCACCGCGCCGGCGAGTACGAGATCGACCGGCTGAACTGGCGGCGGCCGGAGATGTACGCGCCGATCGTGCAACCGCTGGCGGAGCCGTTCACCGGCCACCACCGGTAGGCCGGGCCTTGACCCGCCTTGCGGACGCCCATGCTCACCCTCGTCTGCGTCAGCGACACCCACGGCCGCCACCGGGAGGCGGTCGTGCCGGACGGCGACGTGCTGATCCACGCTGGCGACATCACCGGGTACGGGGAACTCGAAGTCGTCGAGGACTTCGACCGTTGGCTGGCGGAGTTGCCGCACCGACACAAGGTCGTGATCGCCGGCAATCACGACTGGTGTTTTCAGACGCAGCCCGACCGGGCCAGGGCACGGCTACGGCACGCCGTCTACTTGCAGGACGAGGCGGTGACGATCGCGGGGCTGAAGTTCTACGGCAGCCCGTGGCAGCCGTGGTTCCTCGACTGGGCGTTCAACCTGCCGCGGGGGCCGGAGCTGGCGGCAAAGTGGGCGCTGATCCCGGACGACACGGACGTGCTGGTGACGCACGGCCCGCCGCTTGGCGTCCTCGACGCGACACGCCGCGGCCATCGGCCGGGGTGCGCGGACCTCGCGGCCCGGGTGCGGGTGGTCCGCCCGGGACTGCACGTCTTCGGTCACATCCACGAGGCAGCGGGGGTTGTCCGTGACGGCGACACCCTGTTCGTCAACGCCGCCGTCAGCCCGGGTCGCGGTGCGGCGTCGCGGGTGTGCTGGGACGGGAGGTTGTTCGCGGTCGGATGAAAACGACCGACCGCGATCGGAAAGAGAAAGCCCCGCAAGCCGTTGTGGCTGCGGGGCTTCCGAAAGCGAGGGCGACGGGACTCGAACCCGCAACCACCGGATCGACAGTCCGGTACTCTGGCCAATTGAGCTACGCCCCCAGATGTCGTTTTTATAGGGGTCGTCTGGGCCTTGGGGAAGAGTCGATTTCCACAATCCCGCACCACTGAGACACGGACCGACGGCTACCGAACCGGCACGACCGGCGCCCGCCTCACCCGCCGCCCGGTCGCGCCCGGTCCGCCCCGGATTCTTCACTTGTGCCCCACCTGTAAGCACTTAAAATTCGGTATGAAGGGCAAACCCGGTGGCCGATGACGCCCGTCCCGCCGCCTGACTCCAGCCCGGTGCGAGACACCACCATGGCGCAGTTCTACACCCTCGACGAGGCAGCCACCCGGCTGCAAATCGGCCCCGACGAGTTCCGCCGCCGACTCAAGACCGAGTGGACGTCGATCCGCCCGTTCCGCGACGGCCCGACCCTGCGCTTCCGCGCCGCCGACATCGACGAGCTGGCCCGCAGCCTCGGCGCCGCCAGTGACACCGGGCTGCCACTCGGGCCGGTCGGCTCCCCCGCGGCCGAGGAGTCCGGCGACTACGCCGCCGTGCCGGCCGACCGGCCGCCAGCCAAGTCGCCCGGCGACGAACCGCTCGGGCTGGGCGGCGGCGAGGACATCTATATCGCCCCCCCCGAGTCGGGGTTGGCCAAGCCTCGCGGCGACAGCGACGTCCGCCTCGACCTCAAGCCCCCCCAGACCGGCTCCGACCCCGAGTCCCACCTGCCGACCGAGGAGATCGCCCTCGACCTCAGCGGCGGCCCGGCCAGCGGCACCCTCAAGCCGCCCAGCTCCGGCAAGCTCTCCGCCCCGAAGACGCCGAAGCCCGACTCCGGCAAGATCTCCCACCCGACCGGCCGGAAGGACGGGTCCGACAGTAGCAGCGAGTTCGAGCTGAGCCTCGACTCCGACAGCGACTCGTTCGAACTCCAGCTGACCACCGACAGCAGCGAGGAGGTGGACATCGGCTCCCCGCCCGGCGGCACCGACGTGAAGTCCGGGCAGAGCGGGATCAACCTCGGCAAGCCGTCCGACAGCGGGGTGTCGCTGGAGAAGAAAGGCCCGCCCAAGTCCGACCCCAAGGCCAAGGGGAAGAAGGAAACCGACTCGGACTCGGACGTGGACTTCGAGCTGTCGCTCGACCCGACCGGGTCGTCCGCGGCGCGGATGACCGGCCCGAAGAGTGGGCCGAAGAGCGGACCCAAGAGCGGACCACCCAAGAGCGGGCCGCCCAAGAGCGGGGCGAAGAAGCCGCCGAAGGCGGAGGACTCCTCCAGCGAGTTCGAGCTGACCCTGGACGACAGCTCCGGGGTGGCGGAGCGGCTGGCCGAGAACATCCGGTCCGAGGAGGGGAAGGGGGACATCTTCGAGACCGACTTCGAGTTGCCGGTCATGCCGGACGAGTCCGGGTCGGAGGTGGTGCCGGTGGAGTCGGCTGACACCGACCTCGACAGCAGCGGGTTCGAGGTGGACGCCGACGACGACGTGCCGGCGGACGACGAGAGCGCCAGCGAAGTGGTGATGGTGGACGAGGACGCGCCGCTGATCGACGACGAGGCGGTGGCGCTGGACGACGACGCGATCGCGCTGGACGACGAGGGGTCCGCGAGCCAGGTATTGCGCGGGGTCCGGGACGGCGCGCCGAGCGAGGTGCGGACGGTCGTGGCCGCCCCGCCGAAGTGGGGACCGGTCCCGGCCATCGGCCTGGCGCTGACGCTCGTCCCGGCGTTCCTCGGGATGCTGATGACCTTCGAGGTCCTCCGCGGCATGTGGGGGTACACCCCGGGCGGCGGGGCCGGCGGCATCATCGTCCGCGGCGTCGCCGACGCCTTCGGCATGAAGGTCAACGACTAGCCCCGCTTCGCGGGAAATCCCAAATCCCAAGCACCAAATCCCAAACAAGCCGGTCTTGTTTGGGATTTGGTGCTTGGGATTTACCCGTCTTCGCCGGGTCGCCGCCGCCCGGCCTTCCGTTCCGCCTGGTGGCGCTTCGCGGCGAGCCGGCGCGTCTTCGACCCCTTCGTCGGCCGGGTCGGCTTGCGCGGCTTCGGCGGGACGGCAGCGCGGCGGACCATCGCCGCCAGCTTCGCCAGGCAATCCTCACGGTTGCGCCCCTGGTCGCGGTACTTCTCGGACGCGACCAGCAACTCCCCGTCGGCGGTGATGTACGACGGGTGGGCGGCCCGGAGCCGGTCCTTGACCGCCGACGGCACGCTCGGGCTGGCGGCCATCGCCCAGCGGAGGACCGCCTTCGACGCCACCTTGTTGACGTTCTGCCCGCCGGGGCCGCCGGACCGGGCGTAGGTCCAGCTCAGCTCCCCGCCCGGGATGGCGATGGCGTCCGTCACCCGTAACACGTCTCGGTCCCCGTCGTGCGACCCCAGCCCGTCTTGACGCCCGCGGTCGGCGTGGCCTACCATCCACCGTTCCCGTTCTACGGCAAGGGGGCCGGCCGGACATGGCGACGGACGTGCACATCGGCGGCCGGCTGGAGGCGGTCGCCCCGCGGCGGGTGACCGACACCTCGGACCGCGTTCGTCTGCTGACCCTGCTCGCCGTCGCTGTCGCCGTCCACGGGTGGGTGCTGACGCACACCACGGTGACGGCCCGGGACAGCATCGGGTTCGCCCGCACCGCCTTGCAGTTCGAACGGCCGGCCGACGCCGGGATGCGGGACGTGGTCGATGTCCTGACGAATTCCCAGCACCCGCCCGGGTATCCGCTGGCCGTCCTGGCGGCGTCGCTGCCGGTCCGGGCCGCATACGACGCCGACCTGCCCGACCAGATGCTCAAGAGTGCCCAGGTCGCAAGTTGCGTCGCCGCGGTGCTGCTCGTCTTCCCGACCTACTGGCTCGGCCGGCTGCTCTTCGGCAAGTTCGCCGGGTTCGCGGCGGCGCTGCTGTTCCAGGTGCTCCCGGTGCCAGCCGAGGTGCTCTCCGACGGGCTGACGGAAGGGCTTTACCTCCTCGGCCTCGGCACCGCGCTGTTGCTCGGGACGCGCGCGATCAAGAAGCCGGGCGTCGGCGGGTTCCTGCTGTGCGGGCTGGCGACCGGGCTGACGTACCTGGTCCGCCCGGAGGGGCTGCTGGCGGCCGTGGCGGTCGGGCTGGTGGCGGTGGCGCTGGGCGTCGTCGGCCGGTGGCCGCGGGCGCAGGCCGCCGCCGGAGTCGCGGCGCTAGCCGTGGGGACGGTCCTGCCGGCCGTGCCGTACATGGTGCTGATCGAGGGGATCACCAACAAGCCGGCCGGCAAGGCGATTTTCCAGGGGATATTCAAGTCGCCGCGGCAGGCGATTGCGACCGGGGAGACGTCGGCGGCACCGCACGCCGGCCCGCCGGTCGCCGCCTGGTACGTCCCCGGCGAGGACGGTTCATTACCCGCCTGGGTGGCGGCGGCGGTGACCAAGGAGACGACCAAGGCGTTCCACTACTTCCCGGCCGCGATGGCGGTGCTGGGGGTTGTACTCGCCGTCCGCCGGCTGCGGGCCGAGCCGTGGGTGTGGGTGCCGCTCGTCTACGGCGCCGTCATCGTGGCGGTCGTCGTGGCGATGGCCTCCGTCGGCCAGAGCGGCGAGGGCGGGCGGCAGCACTACGTCTCGGAGCGGCACACGCTGCCGCTGGTGTACGTCGGCTGCTTCTTCGCCGCCCTGGGGATCGAGAAGCTCCCCGGGCTGTGGGTGCGCGTCTCGCTGGTCGGCCGCTGGCCCGGCCACCCGGCGGTCTCCTGGGCGATCCTGCTCGGCATCGTCATCTCCGCTGTGCCGAAGTTGGCCCAACCGCTGCACGCCAACCGCGCGGGGCACGTCCACGCCGGCCGGTTCCTCCGCGACCACCTGCACGACGGGGACACGCTGATCGACCCGTTCGAGTGGGCGCAGTACTACTCCGGCCGGGCGGTGCGGACCATCCCGCCGGACCCGCCGCCGGTCGCCGGCCGGTTCCGCTGGGCGGTGCTGGAGCCGAACGAGTCGCCGCACTCCCGGCTGCACCGACTCCAGCCGGCGCTGGACGTGGCCAACGACGGCAAGAACAAGGCGGTGAAGGCGTTCTGGTGGCCCGAGGGGCCGGTCGAGGACGCGAAGGTGGTGGTCTACAAGCAGCGGATCACGGAAGCGGACGAGGCCGCGTACAAAGCCGCGCGGAAGGCCGCGGGTCGGTGAGCGAACAGTCCTTGTCGGTCGGGGCGTCGAGGCCCGACATCTGGTCCCTCTCCCCGCCGGGTGCTGTGTTGAAAGCCTCGTCGTCGGGTGGCCCTGTCTTCAGCCCGAAGGGCTGGGAGTTCTCAGCCCAGGGCAACGCCCTGGGGAGCAGGCCAACCGCTCCGCAGCCCTGAAAGGGCGACACACGGCCACGCTGTCCCGCCCTTTCAGGGCTCGGAGCCGGTATCCGCGTCCCCAGGGCGTTGCCCAATCGCGTTCGGCTCGCGAGTTGCTGGTGTCAGGCTTCGCGGTCGCGTAGTTTGCTCAAGTACGCCAGCAACTCCTCCTCGTCGGCCCAGCCTTGCAGGTAGAAGCTCAACACCCGGAACGACTCCATCGTCACGCG
>DASSAT010000439.1:0-22388 GCA_035699305.1 Fimbriiglobus sp.
CACATCACGAACATTTCAACAGAGCAACGCCCTGTCTGAGTGGGTCGAGGACAACGCCCGGTGGGACCTAGTCATCGTTCGCCGTCCGGACGGGTCCAAGGGGTGGGTCAAGTTGCCGATCCGGTGGACGGTGGAGCGGACGTTCGCGTGGCTGGGGAAGTGCCGCCGGCTGACGAGGGACCGGGAGAAGAGCGTGCAGTCCTCCGAGGCGTTCGTCACGTTGGCCATGACCCACCTCATGCTCAACCGGCTCGAAGCCAAAGATGCGGATGCCGTGTTCCAATATCACACTGCCGCCCAAAACCTACTTATGGGACAGTCACTTACCGCGAAACGCTTGCGTATCCGGTGTCATGTCGCCGAACCGCTTTTCCATCTTGGCCGTCACGCTGACCGCGATCACGAAGTTGCAGCCCAACGAGACCAGCACGTCCGCGGGAATGTTGTTCACCAGCCCACCGTCGATCAGCGCCTGGCCGTCCCGGCAGATCGGGACGGAGAGCACGGGCAGGTTGATGCTCTCGAGCACCGCGTGGACGGCGTCGCCGCGCTCGCGGGTCACGGGCGTGCCGCTCACCAGATCGACCGCGACGGACAGGCACGGGAGCGCGAGTTGTTCGAGCTTCCAGCCGTGGAGGTACCGGCGGAGCATCGGGTCGAACTGCCCGCGGCGGTACTTGTAGAAGAGGTACCAGTGGTTGCCCCGCGGCAGACGGCGGAAGACCCACCCGGGCCGCAGGTCGGTGGAGAACCGGTCGGCGCCGTAGTCCGGGTCGAGGCCGGAGGCGTAGACGACGCCGGTCATGGCGCCGGCACTGGTCCCGGCGATCATGTCCACGACGATGCCGCTGTGTTCGAGGGCCTTGAGCACGCCGAGGTGGGACATGCCCCGCGCGGCCCCGCCGCCGAGGGCCACGCCGATCCGCACCCCGCGGAGGTCGTGAACCAGCCTCTCCAGGCCGTTGGCCAGCGTCCGGCCCCAGGGCCACCCGGGCGGAGGGTCGGCCACCTTGAAATCGCGGCAGGTGAAGTCGCGGAGGTTCGGCACGGCGGGGGCCACGGGGTCGCCGCTGTCCAGCAGCCAGGCGACGCGGACCTTGTCGCGCCAGCCGCGGGCCGGCACGTCGAGCGCCCGCAGGCGGCGGACCGCGGCCTCACCCGCGGAGGCCGGGACGTAGTAGACCGCCCGGTCGATAACCTCCATCAGTTGCGCCGCCCGGCCCGGCTCCAGGTCCGCGGGGACGTCGAAGACGATGCGGTCGGCGTCCTGCCACTCGATCACCTGCCGGCGGATCTCCCCCGGTTCCAGCATCCGGCCGTCGGCGTGGAGCGACCGGAATCGCACGCCCGGCAGTCCCCACCGTCCGTCCGGATCGCCGAACACGGCGAGACTCTCGCCTACTTCCCGTAGCCGGCCGACGAGCCGTTCGGCCACCCGCCGCGTGGCGGGGGACTCATGAAGGAGTGCGAGCATCATCGGCGCCCGACGGGGGGCGGCGCCGAAGGACTGCCTCCGCAGTGTGCCGGCGTAGGTCTTCAACCACAGGCGGCGCAAGTCCGGGTGCGCGAGCGTCAACTCCAGGGCCTGCTCGTAGTCCAGCCCGAGGACCATCGTGGGCTCCAGCGCGACGACGCCGATGGCCCACCCCGCCGCGAGCAGGCGCCCCCGCCCGGCCCCGCGGCCCAGGTCGAAGTAAATCGCACCGGCCATCCAAACCGTCACTACGCCGGCGGTCGCCACCATCAGTGCGGGTGCGATCCATTCCGGCATTCGGTCCATGACTGGTCTGCCCGGCGTCGGCGGGGGAACTCTCAAGGGATGGGCATGTACCGGAGCGAGCGGGGGTAGCCCTGAGCCTGTTCCGGCGACAGGTGCTCTTGATGTCTCGGTGGATGAGCCCGGCGGCGCGAGCGGCGGTCAATCCCTCCGCCACGCCTTCCCAATTGCTCACCGGATTCCGGTCCTGGCGTTCACGGCCGCGGCGGGATGCGGTAGTCGGCCACCGCGACGGTCACGTTGTCCCGGCCGCCGCCTCGCAACGCCAGGTCGATCAGCCCCCGACAGACCTCGGCCGCCGGGACGTCGCGGCCCAACTCGTCCGCGATCGCCTCCTCGCCCGCTGCGTCCGTCAGCCCGTCCGTGCACACCAGGAGCCGGTCCCCGTCCGCCAGCCGCACCCGGTGGACGTCCGGCTCCCCCTGGTCCTTCCGGCCGATGACCCGGGTCAAGACGTGGCGGAGGCGGTGGGTGGCGACCTCCTCCGGGGAGATGTGACCGGCGTCGGCCAGGGCCTGGGCGACGGTGTGGTCCCGGGTCAGCCGGCGCAAGCTCCCGCCGCGGAGCAGGTACGCCCGGGCGTCCCCGACGTTCGCGACGAACAGTTCCGCCCCGAGGCTCCACGCCAGCGTCAGGGTGGTCCCCATCCCAGACAGATGCATCGCCCGGCCGGCCTGGTCGAGCACCACCTCGTTCACCGCCCGGAACCGCCGGCCGGCCCGGACGAGGAACTTCTCCACCTCGGGCTCACCTAGCCCCAGGATCCAGTCCGGGGTGCTCAGTACGAGTTGCACGAGGTAGGTGATCGCCAGCCGGCTGGCCACCTCACCGCCCGCCTCCCCGCCCATGCCGTCGGCCACGGCGACGGCGTACACGTTGTCCCCGAACTCGTCGGGGACACACCTGTCCGGCAGGCTGGTCGCCACCGTCCGCAGGAACCGGCCAGCCCGGACCAGCAGGAAGTGGTCCTGGTTGGTCGGCCGCACCAGCCCCGGGTGAGTGAGGGCGGCCCAGTCGATCCGGACCGGGTCGATCGGGGGATGAGGCCCGGGCAGCGGCGGCAGAGCCGGGTCCGTGCTGGAATACTCGCCCGTGTCCGCTGAGGGGTTGGTGTCCATCGTCTGTCACCTCTGGAGAAACGAGCTGTGTGGCGGCCGGGTAGACGCCCTCGGAGTGAGACTCGGCCGCTGACTCGGGGATCGTGACCTGCCAGGGGTATCGGGCCGGTTCGTGGCAGTCAACCTGAGCCGGGTCATGCGGTTATGATGTGCGTCTTGATGGCGAACTGAACCAACTCGGCGCTGGACCTGAGGCCGAGCAGTTCCATCATGGTGTACTTGTGGAAGGCGACGGTCCGCGGGGTGATCTTGAGAAGCCGGGCGGTCTCCTTCATCGTGTGCCCCTCGGCCAGGAGCTGAAGCACCTCCCGCTGGCGCAGGCTCAACTCGGCCGGCTTGGCCACCGGCTCCGCCGTGTGGATTAACGTGTCCACCAGCCCGCGGGTGGCGAGCGGCGTGACGTAGGAGCGCCCGCGGGACACCTCCCGGATGGCCTGGAGCAGCTCCGACGCGGCCGAGTTCTTGAGCAGGTAGCCCGACGCCCCGACCCGGAACGCCTCCGCCGCGACGTCGGGGTCTTCGCTCATGGTCAGGAAGATCACCTTGACCTCGGGCATTTCCCGCTTGAGCTGCCGGGCCGCGTCCAGGCCGTTGAGCAGCGGCATGGCGATGTCGAGGACGACGATGTCGGGCCGCAGGTCGGCGGCCGCCGCGAGCAGCGCTCGGCCGTCGGCCACCGACCCCACCACGTCGCAGTCGGTCTCCAGCAGGCGGGCGAACGCCTCCCGGAGCAGCCGGTGATCGTCCGCCAGCAGGATGCGCGGCCGCTTCATGATGTAATCTCCCGGTCCCCGGGTTGGGGCGATCCCATCATCCCCCCACCAGCTCCGCCTGCAAAGCGCCATCTTCAGGCCGGTCGGGGGCGCTCACCGGAACGCGGACATCGATCCGTGTGCCGCCCAACGGGCGTGAGTCGATGGTGATCTCGCCGCCAACCAGCAGCAGCCGCTCCCGCATGCTGATCAGGCCGAGGCCGTCGTTGCCTGACACCGTACCAGGTTCGAAGCCGACGCCGTCATCGCTTACCCGCAAGCGGATCACGTCCGCGGTCCCGCTCAGCTCCACCGCCGCGTGGAGGCTCCTGCTGTGCTTGACGACGTTCTGCAGGGCCTCCTGCGCAATCCGGTACAGGCACAGGACCGCGTCCGGGGCGATCACGCCCGGCCCCGGGTGGTGGGTGAACCTCACCTCCAGGCTGTGAGACTGGGTCAGCTCCCGGCACAGGCCGCCGAGCGCGGCCACTAGCCCGAGCTGCTCCAGCTTCGACGGATGCAACCGGTGCGACAGGTCATGTACGGTGGAGGAAAGGTCCCTGGCCCGGGCCGACAGTTCCTGTATACGATCCGTAATCACGGCGGCCGATGTCGGGGGGAACTGGCCGAGGATGTCCAGCTCCACGGACAGCAGTGCCAGGCTCTGGTTGAGGTCGTCGTGCAACTCGCGTGCGATCCGCCGGCGTTCGGCCTCCTGGGCTTCGAGCAGCCGCCCGGTCAGTAACCGCATCTCCCGCTGGCTCGCCCGCAGCCCGTCCTCTGCCCGCCGCCGCCGCATCCGCTGGACGAGCAGCCAAAAAATGAGCAGAGCCTGGGCAGCACAGAGTGAGGCAATCCCGATGATGTACCACTTGTAGCTGTCCCAGAAAGTCGGCTCTTTGAACAGGACGACATTCCCGGGCGGTAAGCTTCGCTCGCTGATCCCCCACCGTTGGAGTTGCCGCCAGTCGAACAGGGATGTGTTTTCGCTCATCTCCGGTATCGGGATGGCCGCGGGCTTCTCCCCGGCCAGGATCCGAAGACCGAGGCGTGCGGCGTTCGCCCCCTCGGTCTCGAAGGTGAACACACGGCCGCCGACAATCCCGCGACCGACGTACGTGTCCACGTTGCCGTAGATCGGGGCGTTCGCCCTGGTGGCGAGGCGATTGAGGGCGTCGGCGGGGAAAAAGGGGATCCCGGAGCCGTCCTGGTGGATGTGGAGGTAGTAGATGATGCTCTTGTCAGGAAGGGTGGCGACCCGCCCGAGGAGATCGTCCATTGGCAGCCCGGTCCAGTAGACGAACTCCAACCGATCTTCGTGAGGCCGGAACGTCCGCCGCGCCTCGGCCTCCCATTCGGTGTCGAACGGTGCTGCCCCCGCGATCACGTACACCCGCCGGGTGTCCGGGTGAAGCCGGATAGCTAGGTCGAGTGTCCCCGTGAGGTCCATCTGGATCGGGACGCCGATGATGTCGGGCGGAAGGCGGCGGGCCTTCACCTCCCGCTGATCGACGGCCATGTACACGATCGGGACTCCCGGGAACAGTTCGCCCCGGTACTTCAGCGCGAAGTCCAGCGCCGACGACAGGCCGGTCATCACCAGATCGACCTTCCGCCCCGCGTACTTCCGCTGCAGGAGCGTAATCTGGAAGTGCATGAACTCGGCGTCGCGTACGCGGGAGGTGTCCACGTACTCGTTGCGGATCTCGATCTCTCCGGGTGACTGGCTCCCAAAGGTGGAGTGGAGGGCGCGATTGACCTGGATGATTCCGGGTGCCCCGTCGCTCTCATCCGGGTAGAGGACCACGACCAGACGGGGCGACTCGGGACCGGCGGCCGCGGGCGGGCCGCACGACAGGACGATGACTGCCGCGAGCGCGTAGACCAGACCGCGGGGGCGCGGCGCCGAGTTCTCGTCCGCCTCCCGGCCGCTCCTCATGGTGCGTTCTCTAAGATCGGAACGGGCGTCCTTGCCACGTGTGCCGTGTTCGAGACACCGGGTCCGGCCTGACGTGGGCCAGCCACCGTTGGACGATCTATCTCTGAATTGTATTCAGCAGTTTACCGACTTTCGCCGGCCACGCAACCGTCCGATCGACTGTTAGTTTTTCTCTCACGGACCTGTCAGAAGTGACAGGTGTGGGCCGCCCGCTGCCGCGGTAGCCTTCCCTTCGCAGCACAGCCCCAGTTCGGATGGCTGTGAGGTCCCAGTCGGCGTGGCGGCCCGTCTCGGCCAGACCCACGCACTGCGGAGCCGGGTCGCCGCTCGCCGGTCGAGGACTGATCGGCGGTGGCGGGGAGGTAATGCCGTGGCCATCTCGCCCCTCGCCGGCAAGCCCGCCCCGGCCGAACTGCTGATCGACCCGGCCCGGCTCGAGAGGGAGTACTACGAGCGTCAGCCCGACGTGGACGACCCGGAGCAGCTGGTCAGCTTCGGCACGAGCGGGCACCGGGGCTCCCCGCTGCGGGGGACGTTCACCGAGGCCCACATCCTGGCCGTCACCCAGGCGATCTGCGACTACCGCAGCAGCAAGGGGATCGACGGGCCCCTCTACATGGGCAAGGACACGCACGCGCTGTCCGCGCCCGCCCAGCGGACGGCCCTGGAGGTCCTCGCGGCCAACGGGGTGCAGACAGTTATCCAGCGGGACGATGGGGTGACGCCGACCCCCGTCATCTCGCGGGCCATCCTCGCCCACAACCGCGACGGCACGGACCACCTGGCCGACGGGATCGTCGTCACCCCGTCGCACAACCCGCCCGGGGACGGCGGGTTCAAGTACAACCCGCCCAACGGCGGCCCCGCCGACACCGAGGCGACGAGGTGGATCGAGGAGCGGGCCAACGAGTACCTCCTGCGCGACAACGCGGGCGTGAGGCGGGTCCCGTTCGACGGGGCCGTCCGGGCCGCGACCACCCGCCAGGTAGACTTCGTACGGCCCTACGTGGACGACTTGAGGAACGTGATCGACGTGGAGGCGATCCGCGGGGCCGGGCTCAAGCTCGGGGTGGACCCGCTCGGCGGCGCAGGCGTCCCCTACTGGGGACCGATCAACGACGCCTATGGGCTGGGCGTCGAGGTGGTGAACCCGGAGGTAGACCCGACCTTCTCGTTCATGACGGTCGATCACGACGGGCAGATCCGGATGGACTGTTCGAGCCCGTTCGCGATGGCCCGGCTGGTCGGGCTGAAGGACCGGTTCCGGGTCGCTTTCGCCAACGACCCGGACGCGGACCGGCACGGGATCGTCACGCCCTCCGCGGGGCTGATGAACCCGAACCACTACCTGGCGGTGGCGATCCGCTACCTGCTCACGCACCGCCCCGAGTGGCCAGCCGACGCCGCGGTGGGCAAGACGCTGGTCAGCAGCGCGATGATCGACCAGGTGGTCCAAAGTCTCGGCCGGCGGCTGTGCGAGGTGCCGGTCGGGTTCAAGTGGTTCGCCCCGGGGCTGTACGACGGGTCGGTCTGCTTCGGCGGGGAGGAGAGCGCCGGGGCCAGCTTCCTGCGGCACGACGGGACGGTCTGGACGACCGACAAGGATGGCCTGGTCATGGCCTTGCTGGCAGCCGAGATCACGGCCCGGACGGGGAGGGACCCCGGCGTGCACTACCGGGAGCTGACGGCCGAGTTCGGCAGCCCGTGCTACACGCGGATCGACGCCCCGGCCACGCCCGCGCAGAAGGTGAGGCTCCAGAGCCTCTCACCCGAGGGGGTCAAGGAATCGACGCTGGCCGGCGACCCGATCCTGGCCAAGCTGACCCGCGCCCCGGGCAACAACGCGCCGATCGGCGGGCTGAAGGTGGTGTCCGCCGGCGGCTGGTTCGCGGCCCGGCCCTCGGGCACGGAAGACGTCTACAAGGTCTACGCCGAGAGTTTCAAGGGCGAGGGGCACCTCCGCACGATCGTCGAGGAGGCGCGGGGGATCGTGGCGGGCGCGATCTGAAGGCACCGACTGAGGGCCAGTTCATGTTCCTTGATTACCTGGCGCTGGTGATCCTGGTGATGGGGTTGCTCGTCACCTTCTACGGGTTCATCTACGTCCACGACATCCCGTACAAGATCGCCAAGAAGCGCGGGCACCCGTACACGGAGGCGATCCACGTCGCCGGCTGGCTGAGCCTGTTCACCCTTCACGCCATCTGGCCATTCGTCTGGATCTGGGCGGTGTCCTACAGGAAGCCGGGTGAGGGTGAGGCCGCCATTGCCGGCGGCCGGGAGGGCGATCTGCACAGCCGGCTTGCGGGGATCGAGGCCCGGCTCAAGCAGTTGGAATCCGTCCCCTCAGACAGCCACACCGGGAGTCGTATCCATGCTTGAGCTGATCATCGGCACCTACGGCGTGCTGTGCTGGTTGCTGTTCGCCAAGTTCAAGCTCATTCCGGTCACCACTTACACTGTCGTCACCGCGGTCCTGGGCGGGGTGGTGATCCTGGGTCTGCTGTACGTCATGCTGTCGGTATTCCACCCGGTCAGCCACGACGGCCGGATGTACGCCCCGGTCGTCCAGGTCGTCCCCCAGGTACGAGGGACGGTGGTCGAGGTCCCAGTCGAGGCGAACAAGCCGCTCAAGGCGGGGGAAGTGCTCTTCCGGATCGACCCGAAGCCGTACCAGATCGAGGTGGACCGGTTGCGGGCCGCGCTGGCGGCGAAGAACGTCAAGTTCGCGCAACTCAGCGAGCAGGTGGCCGCCGCGCAGGCCGCGACGAAGGAGGCGCGGGCCAACTTACTCGTGTCTGAGTCCCAGTTCGACCGCCAGGCCCGGGAGAACCACGAACATGCGGTCGCCCAGGTTGAGCAGGTCGGAAAGCGGTTGAACCTGGCGAAGAGCAACCTGCAGCGGCTGGAGGGGACGAAGGGGTCGGCCTCGGAACTGGAACTCGACCAGGCCCGGACGCGACTGCTGAGCCAGCAGGAGGAGTACCGGCAGGCGGTCGCGGACGAGAAGGTGGCGCTGGAGAAGCTCAAGTCCGGCAGCAGCAGCCTGGAGGTGGTCCGGCAGCAGATCGCCCGGCTGGAGGCCGAGGAGCGGAAGCTCCAACTCCAGCTCAAGGCCGAGACCGACGGCGTGAACCCCGAGATCCGCGAGATCATGGCCCAGCTGGACAAGGCCCGGTGGGACCTCGACCAGACGGTGATCCGCGCCCCGACCGAGGGGTACGTCCCCCAGCAGTTGCTTCGTCCGGGGATGATGGCAGTCCCCTTCCCGGTGAAGCCGCTGATGGTGTACGTCGTCAGCGAGCAGCCGACCCTGGTCGCCAGCTACCCGCAGAAGGTGATCTCCGACCTCAAGCCCGGAATGGAGGGGGAGGCGACGTTCAAGATGTACCCCGGCCGGTCGTTCAAGGTCAAGGTCCGGCGAGTGCTGACGGCCCTGCGGGAGGGGGAGCTGGACGCCAGCGGACAAATCCTCACGGCGACGCCGGAGGCGGCCCACGGGTACGTTCCGGTGGTGTTCGACTACGACGAGGACGTGTCGGGACTGAACCTGCCAGTCGGGGCGCAGGCCAGCATCGCGGTCTACACCGACCGGGTCCACGCCCTGTCGATCCTGCGGAAGATCATCCTGCGGATCAAGAGCTGGGAGAACTTCGTCTTCTGACCCGCCCGGACGGCCGGGTCCGTCACACCGGACCCTGTGCCCGACAGGGTCAACCAACACCGAGGAGGCATGCGGTGAGCAACAGCAACGACCTGGCGGCGCGGATCGATGGCGTGATCAACGCCACCAAAGACAAGATGCGGTCGGAGCAACAAGAGTTGCTCCAGGAGTACGCGGAGCGACAGAAGCGGCTCGAACGGTATACGGCGGCCCTCCCGCGGCTGCTGGAGGTCGCCAAGCCCCGGCTGGAACTGTTGGCCAAGCGGCTCGGTGACAAGGCTGAGGTCTCCCCGGACGTATCCGGTACCACCCGGTCGGCCCGGTTCGCGGTCAAGTCGCCGCTCGCCCGGATCAAGATGACGTTCAGCGCGTTCCCCGACCGCGACGCGAGGAACATGGCGGTCGAGTACGACCTGTCGATCCTCCCGGTCCTGATGCGGTTCGAGTCGCACGCCGAGTTCAGCACCCCGATCGACGACCCGGACCTGGACGGGCTGGGGAAGTGGCTGGACGACCGGCTGGTCGGGTTCGTGGAGACCTTCATGAAGCTGCACGAGAACGAGTACTACACGAGGGACCAGTACGTCGAGGACCCGGTGATCAAGGTCCGGTTCCCGAAGTTCGCGGCCGGGGCCACCCTCGAACACAAGGGGCAGACGTACTACTTCGTCGATGATCGGACGAAGGGCGAGTTCGCGCGGCAGCAGGGGCTGGCGACTGCGTGAGACCGCGCCGGGAGGGACCGCATGAAAGTCGGCGTCGTCGGGAGCGGGCTGGTCGGCGCGACCGCGGCGTACGCCCTGGTGATGCGGGGCGTCGGCCGCGAGATCGTGCTGGTCGATAAGAACGCGGACCGGGCCGCCGCGGAGGCGGACGATATCCGGCACGCCGTCCCGTTCGCCCACGCCCTCGAGGTGCGGGCCGGGGGCTACGCCGACCTCGCGGGCTGCCGGGCGGTCGTGCTGTGCGCCGGCGTCGGGCAGAAGCCCGGGGAGACCCGGCTCCAACTGCTGCGGCGCAACGCCGCCGTGTTCCGCGAGGTCGTCCCCGCCGTCCTGAAGCACGCCCCCGAGGCGGTGGTGATCGTCGCCACCAACCCGGTGGACGTGATGACCCACCTCGCCGCCCGCATCGCCGCCGAGGCCGGCGTCCCGGCCGGGCGGGTGTTCGGCTCCGGCACCACACTGGACACGGCGCGCTTTCGGACTCTGATCGGCTCACACTGCGGCGTCGATCCGCACCACGTCCACGGGCACGTGGTCGGGGAGCACGGGGACTCAGAGGTGCTCACCTGGTCGCTGGTGACGGTCGGCGGGATGCCGCTGGAGGCGTTCGCCCGGATGCGGGGCGTGGAACTGTCCGAGCGCGTCCGCCACGACATCGACCTGATGGTCCGGCGGGCGGCGTACACGATCATCGCCGGGAAGGGCGCCACCTACTACGGGATCGGCTGCGCCCTGGCCCGGATCGTGGACGCGGTGCTGCACGACCAGCGGTCGATCCTGACCGTATGCGCACCGACGGCCGACGTGGCCGGAGTGAAGGATGTGACGGTCGCCCTGCCCCGGCTGGTCGGCGGGGCCGGCGTGATCAAGACATTCCCGTTGCCGCTGAGTCAGGCCGAACAGGCCCAACTCCGGGCCAGCGCCGGGGTGATCCGACAGGCCCTCGACGACCTGGGGGACGAGGCGTGACCGCCGACACCCGCGACGAACTGCCGCCGGTCCGCACGAAGATCGTCGCCACGGTTGGCCCGGCCTCCCGCGCGCCGGCGGTGTTACGCCGGCTGATCGAGGCCGGCGTCAACGTGTTCCGGCTCAACTTCTCGCACGGGACGCACGAAGAGCACTCCGCCGTCCTCGCCGACATCCGGGCGGTGAGTCGGGAGGCGGGCCGGCACGTCGGCGTCTTGCAGGACCTGTGCGGGCCGAAGATGCGTCTCGGACCGATCCCCGGCGATCTCGTGGAGTGCCCCCTGGGTGAGGAGTTCACCCTGGTCGCCGAGCGCTCGTCGGACAGCCTCCGGGAGCTGACCTGCTCGTACCGCGAGTTGCCGAACGACTTGAGGCCCGGCGAGACGGTCCTGTTCGCCGACGGCACCGTGGCCATGACCGTCACCGACACCGCCCGGTGCCGGGCGCGGCTCAAGGTGACGCTGCCCGGGCGGCTGCGATCGCGGCAGGGGCTTAACCTGCCCGGCTCGGAGCTGGCCGTCCCGTCGCTGACCGACGAGGACCTGCACGCCCTGGACTGGACCGCGCGCCACGCCGAGGACGTTCAGTTCGTCGGGCTGTCGTTCGTCCGCGGCCCGGAGGACGTCGCCCGGCTGCGCCAGGAGTTGCAGGCGCGGAAGTGTCCGGCGCGGGTCGTGGTCAAGATCGAGAAGCCGCAGGCGGTGCGGCACCTGGAGGCGCTCGTCGCCGCGACCGACGGCGTCATGGTGGCCCGCGGCGACCTGGGCGTCGAGCTGGACGTGCAGCGGGTGCCGGCCGTCCAGAAGCGGGCGATCGCGCTGTGCAACCAAGTCCACCGCCCGGTGATCACGGCCACGCAGATGCTCAACAGCATGGAGCACTCGAGCCGGCCGACCCGGGCCGAGGCCAGCGACGTCTTCAACGCCGTCCTCGACGGCACCGACGCCGTGATGCTCTCGGGCGAGACTGCGGTCGGCGAGTATCCCGCCGAGGCGGTCGCCACCATGCGGCAGATCTGCGCCGAGGCCGAGGCGTATCTGAAGTCGGGGGCGCGGCCGGCGGCCGGCCCGTCGGCCTCCCTGGCCGGGTTCGTCGAGCCGATCGTGGAGGCCACGGTAGACGCCGCCTGCCTGGTCACGCAGCGGCTGGACGCCCCGCTGATCGTCGTCGCCACCGACTCCGGGCGCACGGCCCTGGCGCTGAGCAACCGGCGGCCCCCGGCGACAATCCTGGCCGTGACCCGGACCGAGTCGATCGCCCGGACGCTGGCCGTGTGCTGGGGGGTGACGCCGGTGGTCCGGCCCGAGGTGACGTCGCCGGAACAGGAACTGGCCTTCGCGATCGACTGGGCTCGGTCGCGCCGACTCGTCCGACCGGGACAGCACGTGGTTCTCCTGCGCGGGCAGGTGACCGGTCAGGACCGGAGCCGGGCCGTCCTGACGCGCGAGGTGGGTTAACGACGTTAGGGGGTTCGACCATGAACGCGACGCAACTCTGGCAGCGGTATCAGCGCTACCTCTGCCGTGTCCCGTCGCTGGGGTTGACGCTCGACGTCAGCCGGATGCGGTTCGAGGACGGCTTCCTCGAACGGATGAGCCCGGCCCTCTCCGCCGCGTTCGCCGGGATGGAGGCGCTGGAAAACGGGGCGATCGCCAACCCGGACGAGGACCGGATGGTCGGGCACTACTGGCTCCGCGCCCCCGGTCTGGCCCCGACCGCGGAGATCGCCGCCGAGATCCGCAAGACTGTCGCCGACGTCAAGGCGTTCGCCGCGGGCGTCCACGGCGAGCGGGTCCGCCCGCCCGCCGCGGCCCGGTACACTGGGGTGCTGTGCATCGGGATCGGGGGCTCCGCGCTCGGGCCGATGTTCGTGGCCGACGCGCTGGGCGACCCGGCCACCGACCGGATGCGGATCGACTTCATCGACAACACCGACCCGGACGGGATCGCGCGAACCCTCCGGCACCTCGCGGGGTTGTTGCCGGAGACCCTGTGCGTCGTCGCCTCCAAGAGCGGAGGGACGCCGGAGACCCGCAACGGCATGCTGCTGGTCGCCGACGCCTACCGGGCCGCCGGCCTCGACTTCCCCCGCCACGCCGTCGCGATCACCATGCCCGGCTCACGGATGGACCAGACCGCCGCTGCCGAGAGCTGGCTAGGTCGGTTCCCGATGTACGACTGGGTCGGGGGCCGGACGAGCGTACTGTCCGCGGTCGGGCTGCTGCCGGCGGCGCTCCAGGGGCTGGACATCGACGGCTTGCTTGCGGGCGCGGCGGCGTGCGACGAGGCAACCCGCGGCCGGGACCTGAGGACGAACCCGGCCGCCATGATGGCCCTCATGTGGTACCACGCCACAGGCGGCAAGGGCCACAAGGACATGGTCGTGCTGCCGTACAAGGACCGGCTGCTGCTCTTCAGCCGCTACCTGCAACAACTGGTGATGGAGTCGATCGGCAAGCAGTTCGACCTCGACGGCAACCGCGTCGAGCAGGGGCTGACGGTCTACGGCAACAAGGGCTCGACGGACCAGCACGCCTACGTCCAGCAGCTCCGCGAAGGGGTGCCGAACTTCTTCGCCGTGTTCGTCCGGGTGCTGGAGGACGGCGGCTCCCCCCGGGAGGTCGAGCCGGGGGCCACGGCCGGCGACTACCTGCACGGCTTCCTGCTCGGCACCCGCGCGGCCCTATACGAGAACGGCCGGGAGTCGATGACCATCACCGTCCCGCGGATCGACGCCCGGACGGTCGGCGGGCTGATCGCGCTCTTCGAGCGGGCGGTCGGGCTCTACGCCGGCCTGGTCGGCATCAACGCTTACCACCAGCCGGGGGTCGAGGCGGGGAAGAAGGCGGCCGCGTCGGTGCTGTCGTTACAGGCGCAGGTACTCGCGGCACTGTCCGACACGCCGCAGACGGCCGAGCAGCTGGCCGCCGCGGCCGGCGCCCCGGAGGCGGTCGAGTCGGCCTTCCTGATCCTGGAGCACCTGGCGGCCAACGGCCGCGCCCGGGTCGCCGACGCGGCCCGCGGCACGTTCCGCCGGACACCGCAAGGGAGCGGGCGATGACCACGGCGACGCTCACCGAGACCGACATCGACGCCCTGTGCGTCAACACCATCCGTACCCTGTCGATGGACGCGGTCCAGGCGGCCAACTCCGGGCACCCCGGCGCGCCGATGGCCCTGGCCCCGGTTGCGTACTGCCTCTGGCAGCAGTTCCTGCGGTTCGACCCGCAGGACCCGATCTGGCCGAACCGCGACCGGTTCGTCCTCTCCGCCGGCCACGCCTCGATGCTGCTGTACTCCCTGCTGCACCTGACCGGGGTGAAGGCGGTCAGCAAGGACTACGAGACCCTCGGCGAACCGTCGGTGCCATTGGACGCGATCAAGCAGTTCCGGCAGCTCGACAGCCGCTGCCCCGGCCACCCGGAGTACCGCTGGACGAGCGGCATCGAGACCACCACCGGCCCGCTCGGCCAGGGGCTGGCCAACAGCGTCGGGATGGCGATCGCCGGCCGGTGGCAGGCGGCCCACTTCGGACGACCCGGGTTCGAGGACCTGATCGACTTCAACGTCTACGCCCTGTGCGGGGACGGCTGCATGATGGAGGGCATCTCCGCCGAGGCGGCCTCGCTGGCCGGGCACCTCAAGCTCTCGAACCTCTGCTGGATCTACGACAACAACCACATCACCATCGAGGGGAACACCGCGCTGACGTTCTCCGACGACGTGGCCACACGCTTCATCGGCCACGGGTGGAACGTCACCCGCGTCGGGGACGCCAACGACCTCGAGATGTTGGCCCGGGCGTTCCGCACGTTCCTAGCAACCCGCGACCGGCCGACGCTCATCATCGTCGATAGCCACATCGCCTACGGTGCGCCCAACAAGCAGGACACCAGCGGCGCCCACGGGGAACCGCTCGGCGAGGAGGAGGTGCGGCTGGCCAAGCGCCACTACGGCTGGCCGGAGGATGCGAAGTTCCAAGTCCCCGACGAGGTGTACGAGCACTTCCGGGAGGGGATGGGCCGGCGCGGCCAGGAACTCCGCGACGCCTGGTTCGCCCGGGTCAAGGAGTACCGCGCGAGGTATCCGGAATTGGCCGACCAGTTCTACCGCCTGCACCACCGCCAACTGCCGGAGGGCTGGGACCGCGACCTGCCGACCTTCCCGACCGACGCCAAGGGGATGGCGACCCGGGACGCCTCCGGGAAGGTGCTCAACGCCATCGCGAGGAATGTCCCGTGGATGATGGGCGGGTCCGCAGACCTGGGCCCCTCCTGCAAGACGCGGCTCACCTTCGACGGGGCGGGCGAATACTCCGCAGAGAACACCGGCGGTCGGAACCTGCACTTCGGCATCCGCGAACACGCGATGGCCGCGGTGCTCAACGGCATGGCCCTGGTGAAGGTGCGGGCGTTCGGGTCCACCTTCCTCATCTTCAGCGACTACGTCAAGCCGGCGATCAGGCTCAGCGCCCTGATGGAACTACCCGTCGTCTACGTGTTCACCCACGACTCCATCGGGGTCGGCGAGGACGGCCCGACGCACCAGCCGATCGAGCAGGTGGCAGCCCTCCGGGGCATCCCCGGCCTGATCGTCCTGCGCCCGGCGGACGCCGCGGAGACGGTGGAGGCCTGGCGGGTCGTGATGCAACAGCACCACGTGCCGACCGCCCTGGTCCTCACCCGGCAGGCGGTCCCGACGATCGACCGCACCAGGTATGCCCCGGCCTCGGGGGTGAGCCGCGGGGCCTATGTGCTCGCTGACGCGGCCGAGGGGAAGCCCGACGTGCTGCTGCTAGCGACCGGCAGCGAGGTGGCGCTGTGCCTGGAGGCCTATGAGCAGCTCCGGGCCGAGGGGGTCCAGGCGCGGGTGGTCAGCATGCCCTCGTGGGAGTTGTTCGACGACCAGCCCCGGGAGTACCGCGACGGCGTGCTCCCGCCTGCGGTTCGTGCCCGGGTGTCGGTCGAGCAGGCCTCGACGTTCGGCTGGGCGAAGTACGTCGGCGACGCGGGCCACAGCATCGGGATGCGGTCGTTCGGTGCGTCCGCCCCGCTGAAGCAGTTGATGCACAAGTTCGGCTTCACCGTCGAGGCCGTGGCCGAAGCGGCCCGCGAGCAGGTCCGCATGGCGCGGCGGGGGGCGGACCGGTGACGATCTACGAGCGGGCGCTGGAGTTGGTGACGGACGGGGCCGTGATCGGCCTCGGGTCGGGGCGTGCGGCCTGGGCGTTCGTCGGGCTCCTGGGGGAGCGGGTGCGCGCGGGACACCTGCGCGTCCAGGGCGTGCCCACGTCCGTCGAGACGGCCCACGTGGCGAAGCAGCACGGCGTGCCCCTGGCGGGCCTGGACGAGGCGGGCGAACTCGCCCTCACGGTGGACGGGGCGGACGAGGTCGATCCCGACCTGGACCTCATCAAGGGCTACGGCCGTGCGTTGGTCCGCGAGAAGGTCGCCGCCGCCGCGTCGCGGGCGCTGGTGATTCTGGTGGGCGAGGAGAAGCTGGTCCCCCGGCTCGGGACCCGCGGCCGGTTGCCGGTCGAGGTCGTGCCCTTCGCCGTGCCGCTCTGCGAGCGGCGGCTGGTGGGGCTGGGGCTCCGACCCGCTCTCTGGGAGCAGAGCGGCCGCCCGGCCCTGACCGACAACGGCAACCACATTCTCGATTGCGCGATCGACCCGGTCCCGGACGCGGCACAGCTCGAAGTGACTATCCGTGCGATCCCGGGCGTCGTGGGGACCGGCCTGTTCCTCGGGATGGCGGACACGGTGCTGGTGGGAGACCGGATGGACTTTCGGGTGATCGACGAACGGCGGCGCACGCGGACATCAGACTCGGCGATGAGGAGCGTTCCATGAACATCCTGGTCATCGACATCGGCGGGACGAACGTCAAAATGCTCGCCTCCGGGCACGAGACCCCGCGCAAGTTCCCGTCCGGTCCGAAGCTGACCCCGGAACAGATGGCGGCCGGGGTCCTGGCCGCGACGGCCGACTGGGAGTATGAGGCGATCTCGATCGGCTTCCCCGGGCCGGTGTTGTGTGGGCAGCCGATGACGGAGCCCGTGAACCTCGGCCCCGGGTGGATGGGGTTCGACTTCGCGGCCGCGCTCGGCCGTTCGGTCCAGGTCATCAACGACGCAGCCATGCAGGCCCTGGGGAGTTATCAGGGCGGGAAGATGCTGTTCCTCGGTCTGGGGACCGGGGTCGGGGCCGCAGTGGTAATGGACGGGGTCCTGGAGCCGTTGGAGATCGGACGGTTTCACTACAAGAAGCGCACGCTCGAACACTACGTGGGGAACCGCGGGCGGAAGCGGCTGGGGCGCAAGAAGTGGCAGCGGCTGTTCGAGGAGGCGCTGGGTCGCCTCGTCGCGGCGCTCAAGCCCGACGACGTGGTCCTGGGTGGCGGGAACGCCAAGAAGCTCAAGCCGCTGCCGCCCGGAACCCGGCTGGGAGACAACGCCTTCGCGTTCCTCGGGGGATTCCGCTTGTGGGAGCGGGAGGGGGACGGCCCGCGACCACCCGCGCCGGGCGAGAACGGCCAATCGCAACGAGGTGCCGGCGACAAGCCAGCGAAGCAACGCCACCGCCGATCGCCGACACCCGGCCAAGTGGAGAAGCAAAAATGAACCTTCTCGACTCCTTGAAGCGGTACACCACGGTCGTCGCCGACACGGGCGACATTGAGGCCATCACCGGACACCGGCCCCGGGACGCGACCACCAACCCGTCACTGCTCTACCAGGCGGTCCAGAAGCCGGAGTATCAGCACTTGCTGGAAGACGCCGTCCAGCACGCCCTGAAGACCCCCGGCGATCGTGCCGCCCGTGCCGACGCGGGCATGGACAAACTGCTCGTCAACTTCGCCTGCGAGATCCTCAAGATCGTCCCCGGCCGGGTGTCCACCGAGGTGGACGCCAGGCTCAGCTTCGACACCGCGGGGACCGTGGCCAAGGCTCGCCGGCTGATCGAGCTGTACGCGAAGGCCGGGATCGACCGCGAACGCGTCCTCATCAAGATCGCCAGCACCTGGGAGGGGATCCGGGCGGCCGAGCAACTCGAGCGCGAGGGGACGCACTGCAACCTGACGCTCCTGTTCAGCTTCGCCCAGGCGGTCGCGTGCGCCGAGGCCGGGGTGACGCTGATCTCGCCGTTCGTCGGCCGCATCACCGACTGGCACAAGAAGGAACGCGGAGCCGACATCCCCGCCGACGAGGACCCGGGCGTCGCCTCCGTCACCCGCATTTACAACTACTTCAAAAAGTTCGGCTACAAGACGCAGGTGATGGGGGCGAGTTTCCGGACGGTGGACCAGATCGTGTGGCTGGCCGGGTGTGACCTGCTGACCATCTCCCCGAACCTGCTCGAACAAATGGAGAAGACCCAGGGCGAGGTCGCGCTTCGGCTGAGCGTCGAAGCGGCCAAGACCTCGGACGCTACGAAGATCCATCTCGACGAGACGACCTTCCGCTGGATGCACAACGAGGACGCGATGGCCGTCGAGAAGCTGAGCGAGGGGATTCGCAAGTTCTACGCCGACGCCCGCAAGCTCGAAGAGTTCGCCCGCAGCAAGGTGGCCCAGCGGATGGCGGGTTGAGTGATCGACCCCAGGGACAAGTATCGCACTCACTACGCGAGGAACATGCCGTGACGCGATTAGCCGAACCCAAGCCCGCCGATGTCACTCAACCGAGCCCCAACGGGGCGCAGTTGAGCGCCTTCGGGAAGGCGCGGGCCACGGTTCCGGGCGCGCCGCTCGGCGCCGACGAACTCCGGAAGCTGCACGCCTACTGGCGGGCGTGCAACTACCTCGCCCTCGGGATGACGTACCTGAAGGCAAACCCGCTCTTGAAGGAGCCGCTCAGGCCAGAACACGTCAAGGACCGGCTTCTCGGCCACTGGGGTGCCAGTCCGGGCCTGGCCTTCTGCTACATCCACCTGAACCGGGCGATCAAGGCCCACGACCTGGACGTGGTGTACATGGCCGGCCCGGGGCACGGCGCGCCGGGGGTACTCGGGCCGTGCTACCTGGAGGGATCGTACTCCGAGGTGTACCCGGATTGCAGCGAGGACGAGGAGGGGATGCTCCGGTTCTTCAAGCAGTTCTCGTTCCCCGGCGGAATCGGAAGCCATTGCACCCCGGAGACGCCAGGCTCGATCCACGAGGGCGGCGAACTGGGGTACGTCCTGTCCCACGCCTGCGGTGCCGCGTTCGACAACCCGGGCCTGATCGTCGCGGCGGTCGTCGGCGACGGCGAGTCCGAGACCGGTCCGCTGGCGACGAGCTGGCACGTCAACAAGTTCCTCAACCCGACCCGCGACGGAGCGGTCCTGCCGATCCTCCACCTGAACGGGTACAAGATCAACAACCCGACCATCTGGGCACGGGTCCCGCACGAGGAGATCGAGGCGTTCTTCCGCGGCACCGGGTGGACCCCGTACTTCGTCGAGGGGTCCGACCCGGAGACGATGCACCAGGCGATGGCCGCCACGATCGACAAGTGCGTCGCCGACATCCGGGCCGCCCAGAAGCAGGTCTGGGACAACGGCACCCCGTTCCGGCCGCGGTGGCCGATGATCGTGCTGCGGACGCCCAAGGGCTGGACCAGCCCGGCCGAGGTCGGCGGGCACAAGCTGGAGGGGAGCTGGCGGGCCCACCAGGTGCCGATGGCCGACGTGAAGAAGGACCCGGCCCGGCTCAAGCAACTCGAAGAGTGGATGCGGGGCTACAAGCCGCAGGAGTTGTTCGACGCCGAGGGACGGTTCCAGCCGGAGCTGAAGGCCCTGGCTCCGACCGGCTCGCGGCGGATCGGGTCGAACCCGCACGCCAACGGGGGGCACCTGAAAAAGGCCCTCCGCATGCCGGACTTCCGCAAGTACGGGGTGAAGGTCGAGAAGCCCGGGACGGCCGAGGCCGAGAACTGCAGGCCGCTCGGGAACTTCCTGCGCGACGTGATGAAGGCGAACATGCAGAACTTCCGCGTGTTCGGCCCGGACGAGAACACATCGAACAAGCTCAACGCGATCTACGAGGTGTCGAAGAAGCTCTGGCTCGACGAGTACTTCCCGGAGGACGCCGACGGGACCGAACTGGCCCCGGACGGGCGGGTCATCGAGATGCTCTCCGAGCACACCCTGGAGGGGATGCTGGAAGGGTACCTGCTGACCGGCCGGCACGGGTTCTTCAGCACCTACGAGGCGTTCGCCCACGTCATCGACTCGATGTTCAACCAGCACGCCAAGTGGCTGACCATCTGCAACCACCTGCCGTGGCGGGCGAAGATCGCGTCCTTGAACCTGCTCATCACCAGCACCGTGTGGCGCCAGGACCACAACGGGTTCACCCACCAGGACCCGGGGTTTCTCGACGTGGTGGTCAACAAGAGCGCGACCGTCACCCGCATCTACCTACCGCCGGACGTCAACTCCCTGCTCTCGGTCGCCGACCACTGCCTGCGGAGCGAGGGGTACATCAACGTGATCGTGTCCGACAAGCAGAACCACCTCCAGTACCTGGACATGGACGCGGCGATCGCCCATTGCACCAAGGGGATCGGCATCTGGGCGAAGGCGAGTACGGACCAGGGCGGCGAGCCGGACGTGGTGCTGGCCTCCGCCGGCGACATCCCGACCAAGGAGGCGCTGGCGGCGACGGACCTGCTGCGACAGGAGTTCCCGGACCTGAAGATCCGGTTCGTGAACGTCGTGGACCTGTTCAAGCTCCAGCCGGAGACCGAGCACCCGCACGGCCTCTCCGACAAGGACTTCGACAGCCTGTTCACGGTGGACAGGCCGGTCATCTTCGCCTTCCACGGCTACCCGTGGCTGATCCACCGGCTGGCGTACCGGCGGACGAACCACCCGAACCTGCACGTCCGCGGCTACAAGGAGAAGGGGAACATCAACACCCCGCTGGAGCTGGCGATCCAGAACCAGATCGACCGCTTCACCCTGGCGATGGACGTGATCGACCGCGTCCCGAAGCTGAAGGTGGCCGGCGCCCACGCCAAGGAGAAGTTCCGCAACCTCCAGATCGATTGCATGAACTACGCCTACGAGCACGGCGTCGATAAGCCCGAGGCCGCGAACTGGAAGTGGCCGTACTGAGGTCGCGCCGAGAGCCCGAGGACCGCGTCCCATACCCGGCGAAAAGCCGACAAGATCATCCCGCGTAGCCGTCGGTCAACGTCGCGAGCACCGACACCGAGAGGGCCCAGAGATGAGCAAGACAAAGGCGACCCCCGCGGCAGTCCCCACGCCCGACGGGGTGGCGAAGCTCCTGCGCCACTACGGCTGCGGCCCCGTCACGTTCACCGGCACCGACGACGCCCTGTACGAGCGCCGGCTGGTGCTCGACCACGTCATCGAGCCGAAGGATGCCGGGCCGCGCGAGCAATTCGAGGCCCTCTCCGCGGCCCTGCGGGACGTCCTCGCCCAGCGGTGGGTGAAGACCAATCAGCACCACGACCGGGCGAACCCCAAGCAGGTCTACTACCTGTCGATGGAGTTCCTGATCGGCCGGTCGCTGATGAACAACGTCACGAACCTGCTCCTCATGCCGGCGGCCGAGGCGGTCGAGAAGGCGAAGGGGTTGCGGCTGGCCGAGTTGGTCGAGCAGGAGCCGGACGCGGGGCTGGGCAACGGCGGGCTGGGCCGGCTCGCCGCGTGCTTCATCGACTCGCTGGCGACGCTCCAGATTCCCGCTACCGGGTACGGGCTGCGGTACGACTACGGCATCTTCCGGCAGGAACTCCGCGACGGCTACCAGGTCGAGCAGCCGGACCCCTGGCTGACCCGACCCGACCCCTGGGAGGTGGCCCGCCCGACGGAACAGGTGTCGGTCCCGCTCGCGTCGTCGTTTGAAGTGCGAGGCGGGCAAATCACCGTCCACGGCGGCCAGCCGATGAGTCTCCTCGGAGTTCCGTTCGACCGCCCGGTGGTGGGCTACGGGGGCCGAACGATCAACACCCTCCGGCTGTGGCAGGCGGCGACCCCGGACGTGTTCGACTTCGGCGAGTTCAGCGGCGGTGACTTCTTCGGTGCCGTCTCCGACCGGGTGCTGGCCGAGTCGGTCACCCGCGTCCTGTACCCGGACGACTCGACCCCGCGCGGCCGGTCGCTTCGGTTCATTCAGGAGTACTTCCTGGTCCGCTGCTCGCTGGCCGACATCGTGAGCCGGTTCCGCCGCCGCGGCAACGACTGGCGCGCGCTGCCGGACAAGGTCGCGGTCCAGTTGAACGACACGCACCCGGCGATGGCCGTCCCCGAGTTGATGCGGATCCTGCTCGACGAGGCGAAGCTCGGCTGGGACCAGGCGTGGGATCTGACCGTCCGGACCCTCGCCTACACCAACCACACCCTGCTGCCCGAGGCGCTGGAGAAGTGGCCGGTCGATCTGTTCGAGGCGCTGCTGCCGCGGCACCTGGAGATCGTCTACGAGATCAACCGCCG
>DASSAT010000440.1:0-2714 GCA_035699305.1 Fimbriiglobus sp.
GTCGCCCGCAGTGCCCGCGCTCCGGCCCGGAGCGGCAGCACCACCGCCGCGGCGCCGAGCGCCAGGCCGACCGGTATCCCCGCGAACACCCACGCCGGCAGGTCCGCGTCGTGGTTGCCGCCGAGCCACTGCTGGAGGCCGGCGACATGCACCGGGGCCGACATCACGGTTACGACCAGCACCAGGTACAACAGCCCCACCACCATGTTCACCGTCCCGCCGAAGCCGACCACGATCTTCGACGGGTCCGTCTCCCGGAAGTTCGGCATGGTCGCGCCCAGCCCGACGTTGATCGCGCTCAGGCCCACCGCCGCCACCGCCACCGTCGCCGCGTGGACCACCACCGCTTGCCACGGCATCCCGATCAGCACGTCGCTTGCCAGGATCAGCACCTCCGCCGCCAGCACCGACCCCGTTGCCGCGAACGCGAACTTGCCGATCAGGATTTGTTCGCGCTTGATCGGCAGCAGGCCGAGTATCCAGAACTTGCGTCCTTCCAGGCTGATGAGCGGGTAGATGAACCGGCTTAAACCGGCGCACATCAGCACCGCCGTGGCCGAGACGTTGATCAGGCTCAGCCCGTACTTGTCCATCACCGGCAGGTCGTTGCGGTAGTACTGCCGGGTGTTCATCGCCCCGAGCAGCAGCATCCCGCCGAAGATGAGCAGGATCACCCACTGCGTCGGGTCGCGGCGAAAGGTGCGGAAGTCCTTGACGATCAGCACCCGCGTCGGCCGGTCGAGGTAGAAGACCAGCCCTTCCATCACCCGGTCGAGCCAGTGGCTGCGGTAGACGCGCTTGCGACTGCCGCCGCCGGCGATGCGATCAAAGGCAGTTCGGTACACCCGGCCCGACACCCACGCCGCCAGCAGGTACGCCATCAGCCCGTTGCTCCAGATCAGCGCGAGCCGATCGGCCGCGTCGCCGGGTTCGCCGCGGGCCGCGGCCATGATCCCGGTCGTCATCCAGTGGCTCGGCATCAGCGGGCTGCGGACGAGTTGGAACTGGCCGACCAGCCCTTCCAGTTCGTTGCGCTGGCTGGTGATGATCGTCCGCCGGGCCGCCTGCGCCGTCCGCACCGCCCACACCCCGCCAACCAGCACCAGGACCAGGCCCAGCGCGACGAGCGCCTGCTTGCGGTTCCGCGGCAGGTAGCGAACGAGGAATAAGCAGATCAGCGCCGACACCGACCCCGGCAGCAACACAAACCCGAGCAGGTATGCCGGCAGGAGTGGGTAGTAGTACCACGGCACACCGGCGACGACGCCGTAGGCGACCAGGATCGGCAGCCCGAGGATCAGGAACGCCCACGAGCTGAACGCCACCGCCGCCTGGAACTTCGCGGCGAAGATGCGGTCGGCCTTGGCCGGCGTCGTGAGCAGGTACTTGCTCTCGGGGGAGGTGAACAGGCTGGCGTACAGGATGATGCCGGTGGAGAAGACGAGCATCACCCCGAGGGTGAAGAACATCAGGTCGAACAGCCCGCCGACGATCAGCCCCTTGACCGGAATCTTGAACTGGAACAACTCGCGGAACCCGTACCAGCTCAGCGCGAACACGAACGTCGCCACGAACGCGCTGGTCCCGAGCATGGTGACGAGGCGAATCTTGCCGGACTCCAGCGACACCCGCAGCCCGTTGCGGACGAGTCGGTAACGCAATCGACGGAACACGGCCGTCTGATCGGCGGCAACCAAGCGAGCGGGGGGCGTCAGCCCCCCGAGTGGGGGAGGCGAGAGGGGCGTAACGGTGTCGGTGCTGGGGGGCATAACGTATTCCAGTCACACGACGGGCGAAGGGTTGACCGCTTCCGCCGCGGCCTCTTCCGTGATCTTCAGAAACAGGTCTTCGAGCGATCCGTCCATCGCCGCTTGGCGTCGCAGGTCGGCCATCGTCCCACAAGCCATCATCCGGCCGCGGTCGATGATGCCGATGCGGTCGGCCAGTTCCTGCGCGATGTCCAGCGTGTGCGTCGAGAGGAACACCGTCACTCCCGATTCCGCCTGCCGGCGCAATAGCGTCTTCAGCTCGCGGATGCTCTTGGGATCGAGGCCGACTGTCGGCTCGTCGGCGATCAACAGCCGCGGCTCGTGGACCAGCGCCGCGGCGAAGACGGTCCGCTGCCGCATCCCGTGCGAGTAGCGCTCGGTCAGGTCGTCCACGAACTCGTCGAGGTGGAACAACTCGATGACGTGGGCGATCCGGTCAGCGGCGCGGTCGCGGCCCAGGCCGTACAGGTCGCAGGTGAACTGGAGAAACTCGCGGCCGGTCAGCTTCTCGTACAGGAACGGCTGGTCCGGGACGTAGCTGATGAGCCGCCGGGCCGCGTCGCCGTCGGCCCGCAGGTCGTGGCCGCCGACCTTCACCGTGCCCTCGGTCGGGAAGAGCAGGCCGCAGAGCATCTTGATGGTGGTCGTCTTGCCGGCCCCGTTCGGCCCGAGGAACGCGAACAGTTCGCCGGCCGGGACCGACAGGTTCAGGTCCTCGACGGCCACCTTCGGGCCGTAGCGCTTGGTGACGTTGACCAGTTCGATCACAAGCAACCCCTCCCCCGGCCCCTCCCCGAAGCGGGGAGGGGAGAAAGACAGAGAGTCGGCTCTTTCCCCCCTTCCCTCTTAGGGAAGGGGGCCGGGGGGTTAGGTTCTTCGAGCAACCCCTCCCCCGACCCCTCCCCGAAGCGGGGAGGGGAGACAGAGAATCAGGCATTCGACCTG
>DASSAT010000441.1:0-7413 GCA_035699305.1 Fimbriiglobus sp.
CCGTGTGCCGTTCTGCGTCGGAACGGCACACGGAGTGTGCCTACTACACTGAGGCGGTCCGAAAATCCATCACGCGGCTTCCCGCTCCGGCTCGGCCTGCGCCTCCTCGCGCCGCAGCCGGGCGTCGAGCACGAACGGCCCGAACGGCACCACCGCCGCGACCACCGTCAGGGCGGCCGTGGGGTACGAGAGCCGCTTGAGCACGACCGCGAACGCGACGGCCGCCAGGTACGACAGGAACAGGACGCCGTGCGCCCAGCCGATGACAAGCACCGCCGCCGGCATCCCGGCAAGGTACTTCAGCGGCATGGCGACGCCGAGCAGGACGAGGAATGAGACAGCTTCGACGTGTCCGACGAGGCGGACGCGGCCAACGGGGTCGGTCAGGGCAGGCATGGAGCGGGAGTCCTCCGGGGTGATCGGGTCAGGATAGCACCCCGGCCACCTCACGGCCGTCGGCCGAACGAGAAGAGCGCCGGGTCGATCGGCTGGCCGGTGGCGGCCTGCCAGGTCGTCCCGACCTGGGTGAACCGGTCGGCGAGGGACTTGAACTCCTCCGGGGTCGGGAGGCGCTTGGCGGCGAGCAGCTCGTCGGCCAGCTCGGCGTACCGGCGGACCGCGGCGAGGTACGCCCCCCACGCCGCCCCCAGGTGGGCGGCCCGATCCTGCGCCCGGACCGCCTCGTCCCCGAGCCGCTTGACCTCCTCCCGGGCCGTCGCCGCCGACTCGCCCCGGGCGATCAGGGCCACCCCGACCGCCTGGTGGACCGACCACACCCCCCCCACGGTCGGCACCGCGACCGCCGCCGCCCCCGCCGGCCGGACCAACTCCTGGAACTGCCACCTGGCCCGGAGCACCTTCCACTCGTCTTTGGTGTGCATCGCCACCGCCAGCCCACCGGCCATCACCGCCAACAACACCGCTAGCCCGCCCAGCCCGATGGCGAACTGCCGGCGGTTGGCCCCCGGCCGGGTCAGGTCGAGGAAGATGGCGCCGAAGAACCCGGCCACCGCCCCGCCGAGGTGCCCCTGCCAGCTGATCCCGGGGATGAAGCTGGCCAGGGCGTTTGCTCCGATCACCAGCACCAGCCGCCGCAGCCACGCCGAGACGATCTCCGCCGGCAGGTGCTCGCGGTAGCGCACCAGCCAGGCGACCACGGCCATCATGATGCCCCAGATCGACCCGGACGCGCCGGCCATGCCCGGCATCGGTTGCAGGGCCATCGCGCAGCACGCCCCGGCCAGCCCAGCCAGTAGGTACAGCCCGGCGAACCGCCACCGGCCCCAGAGCCCCTCGGCCACCGGGCCGATCATCGCCAGGGCGAACATGTTGACCGCCAGGTGCAGCCCGCCGACGTGGACCAGCCCGCTGGTGAACAGCCGCCACCACTCCCCGGCGAGCAGGTCGAGGCCGCGAACCGCCCCGATCCGGTGCAGCACCTCGCCGCCGTGGCCGCGCAGGTACTCCTCGGCCGGCACCCCCATCCGCCAGGCGGTCACGATCCCGACCAGGAACCAGCCGATGTTGGCGACCAGCAGCACCGGGGTGATGACGGCCGGCCGCGGCGCCAGGAACGCCTCGCGGGTCAGCTCGCCGCGGTCGTAGGCGGTGATGCCGGGGTTGCGCCGCCGCGGCGGGGGCGCGGCGACCGGGTCCGGGACGTGGGCCAGGTCGGCGTCCTCCGGCGGCACGTCCTCCGCGGCCGGTGTGGCCGCGGGCTTGATGTCGGTCAGCTTCACCGGGTCGGCCAGCGCCTTCTCGCCGGCCGGGGTCAGCGCGTACCCCTGACCCAGCCCGCGGACCCAGTCGGCGACCTGAATCAGCCCGGCCTGCCGCAGCAGCCACAGCGGGTCGTCGATGCTGTCGCGCGGGACGCCGGCCGTCCGGGCGTAGGCGGATGGGAACCAGACGGCCGGGGCGGCGGCGGCGCACCAGCGCAGCACGTCGGCCGGGGACGGTGGCCCGTCGGCGGGGTCGGGGCGTGGGGTGTCGGGCAGCGGGCCGGGGTCCATGCCGCGCATTATCGGAACGGCCCGGCCGATTGTCGATGAGGAGGGTGGTGGGGTGGTGGGGTGGTGGGGTGGTGGGGTGGTGAGGTGGTGGGGTGGTGAGGTGGTGAGGTGGTGGAGGACAGTCGTCCCTCGTTCCCAAGCTCTGCTTGGGAACGCCGTTCGCGAAGCTCCGCTTCGCGGGTGAGATCGGGCGGAAGCTTCCCTTGCTTAGTTCTACGTCCCTCGCGGCGTAGCCCGCCAAGCGGAGCTTGGCGAACGGCGGTCCCAAGCAGAGCTTGGGAACGAGAAAACAAAGAATCGGTGATCGCGTGGCGCAACCCGCGCACAGCGGTTAAAGTGTAAGGTATCCGACCCGGCGGAGGGCTTCGACCATGCACCCCGACTGGCTCTACGTCCACACCGAGACGGCCGACGCCCTGGCCGACGGCCGACCGGTCGTCGCGATGGAATCGACGCTCATCTCGCACGGCCTGCCGTGGCCGGCGAACCTGGAGACCGCCCGGCAGGCCGAGGCCGCCGTCCGCGCCGCCGGGGCCGTGCCGGCGACGGTGGCCGTGGTCCGCGGCCGGCCGACGATGGGGCTGAACGACCGCGAGTTAGAGGAGTTCGCGCGCGCCACCGGCGTGGTCAAGGCCAGCCGCCGCGACCTGGGCGCCGCCGTCGGTCTGGGGCGGACCGCGGCCACCACCGTCTCGGCGACGATGGTGCTGGCGCGGGCGGCCGGCGTGCGGGTGTTCGCCACCGGCGGCATCGGCGGGGCGCACCGGCAGCAGCCGAGCCAGCCGCTGGACATCTCGGCGGACCTGATGGAGCTGTCGCGGACGCCGGTGCTGGTGGTCTGCGCCGGGGCCAAGAGCATCCTCGACCTGCCGCAGACGCTGGAGTTCCTGGAGTCGTTCGGGGTGCCGGTGCTGGGCTACCGGACCGACGAGTTCCCGGTGTTCTGCGTGCGCGGCAGCGGCGGCCCGGTGTCGGCGCGGGTGGGGTCGCCGGCCGAGGCGGCGGCGGTATACGACGCGCACGTGCGGATGGGCGGCCGCGGGGCGGTCCTGGTGCAGCCGGTGGACGCGAGCGTGGCGGTGTCGGAGGACGTGTTCTCCACGGCGATGCGCACGGCCGAGGCCGAGGCCCAGGCTAAGGGCATCCGCGGGGCGGACGTGACGCCGTTCCTTTTGGCGCGGCTGGCGGAGTTGACCGACGGCAAGACGCTGGCCGCCAACCGGGCGCTGATCGTGGCCAACGCCCGGCTCGCCGCCGAGGTGGCGGGCAAGCTGGAATGAAGCGATGGCACGCGGATGACGCGGATTTCACCGCGGATAAAACGCGGATCAGAAGAGAAGAGATTCAAGACAGGATGCCGGACTCTCTTCATCCTGCTTTCTATCCTGTCTTTTATCCGCGTTTTATCCGCGGTGAAATCCGCGTCATCCGCATGCCATCGCTTTCTCTTCACCTGGACCCGTCGTGCTCCCCGCTCTGTTTGCGCTGACGTTGTTCCTGTCCGCGGCGCTGCTGTTCGTCGTCCAGCCGATGGCGGGCAAGGTGCTCCTGCCGCTGGCCGGGGGGACGCCGGCCGTGTGGAACACCTGCCTGGTGTTCTTCCAGACGGCGCTCTTGTTCGGCTACCTGTACGCCCACCGCTTGACCGCTGCTCCGACGCGGCGACAGGTCGGATTGCACCTCGCCGTCGCCGCGCTGGCGATCGTAGCCGTGCTGACCCTGCGGCCGGACCCGGACTGGGTGCCGGCCGACAGCGATTACCCGGTGTTCGGGCTGGCAGCGTTCCTGGCGGCGCTGGTCGGGGTGCCGTTCTTCGTGCTGTCCGCGACGGCGCCGCTGTTGCAACGCTGGTTCGCGGCGACCGGGCATCGCTCGGCGGCGGACCCGTACTTCCTGTACGCGGCCAGCAACGCGGGAAGCCTGCTCGGGCTGTTGGGCTACCCGTTCCTGGTGGAGCCGTGGCTGCCGCTGGGCGAACAACGCTGGCTGTGGGCGGTCGGGTTCGCGGGGCTGGTCGGGCTGATGGCGCTGTGCGGCGTGTTGGTGGGGCGAGCGCCGGTTGTGCAAAGTGCCCCCAAGCCCGACGACGGCGGTCGCCGGGCTTCCCTCCTCCGCATCCTCAAGTGGGTCGCCCTCGCGGCCCTTCCCTCCAGCCTGCTCATGGGCGTCACCACGCACCTGACCACCGACGTCGCCCCGGTGCCGCTCTTGTGGGTCGTGCCGCTGGCGCTGTACCTGCTCAGCTTCGTCGTCGTCTTCGCCCGGTGGCCGGAGATCGCCCGCCGGCTCATCGGCCGGGTGGCGCCGGCGCTGCTGGTGTTCCTGGTCGTCGCGCTGCTGACCGCGGCGACGGAGCCGATCACGCTTATCGCCGGCGTCCACCTGGCGGCGTTCTTCGGCGTCGCGCTGCTCTGTCACGGTGAGCTGGCCCACGACCGGCCGGGCCGCGACCACCTGACCGCGTTCTACCTCGCCCTGTCGGCCGGCGGCGTCCTCGGCGGGTTGTTCAACGCCCTGCTCGCGCCGGTCCTGTTCTCCCACCTTGGACTGATCGAATACCCGCTGGCGATCGTCCTGGCCGGGCTGGTCCGGCCGATGCGCGGCGGGTCACTGGCGCCACTGCGGGTCCAGTCGTGGGATGTGATGCTGGTCCTCACGTTCGGCGTCGCCGCGGCGGCGCTGGCGCTGTGCGTGCCGCTGTTCGTGCCGCTGCCGGCCGACCCCGACTCGCCGGACGCGCTGATGATCCGGCTCGTCCGCGGCGGGCTGATGTACGGGCTGCCGGCGGTCGTCGCGTTCGCCCTAGTCCGCAGCCCGGCGCGGTTCGCGGCGTGCCTGGCGATGCTGCTGTTCGCCGGGCAACTCGACCCCGGCCCGCACGGCGAGACGTTGCTAACCACGCGGAACTTCTTCGGCACCCTGCGGGTCACGCGGAGCGCCGACGGCAAGTTCATCCGGCTCGTTCACGGCACGACGCAGCACGGCCAGCAGCGTACCGACGAGACCGGCCCGCCGCGGCCGATGATGTACTACCACCAGAACGGCCCGGTCGGCCGGCTCTTTGCGAAGCTGCCGCCGGAGCGCACGCGGCGGGTCGGGCTGGTCGGCCTCGGCTGCGGGGCGATGGCCGCCTACGCCGGACCGGGGCAGGAGTGGACCTTCTACGAGATCGACCCGGCGGTCGTCCGCATCGCGTCGGACCCGAAGTACTTCACGTTTCTGGCCAAGTGCAAGGTGTCGCCGCGGATCGTGCTCGGCGACGCGCGTCGCAAACTCGCCGAGGAGCCGGACGGGCACTTCGACCTGATCGTCCTGGACGCCTTCAGCTCGGATGCGATCCCGGTCCACCTGCTCACGAAAGAGGCGTTCGCCCTGTACGCGAAGAAGCTCGCGTCCGGCGGTGTGCTGGCGTTCCACCTATCGAACCGCTACCTCGACTTGCCGCCGCTGGTGGCGCGGCTCGGGGCGGACCACGACCCGCCATTCTCGATCAAGGTGGACCGCGACATCCCGAGCGACCGGGACCGGGAGGACGGCAAGTTTCCATCGGTGTGGGCGGTGCTGGCGCGCGACCCGGCCGACCTCGGCGCGGTGGCGAAGGACCCGCACTGGCAGACGGAGCCGGTGCGGCCCGGCCCACTCTGGCGAGACGACTTCTCAAACTTGTTGGCGGTGTGGAAGAAGTACGAAGAGTAACAAATCCCAAATCCCAAGCACCAAATCCCAAACAAGACGCATTCTTCTTTGGGATTTGGTGCTTGGGATTTGGGATTTCCCCGCAGGGGCTACACCACCCCCAGCACCCGCAGCGCGATCGCCGTCGCCAGCCCGGCGAGCAGTGCCGGTCCGACGCGCCGCACCAGGTCGAACGGCCTCGCCCCGGTGAGCGTCGCGCTCATGAGCGTGACCGCCGCCACCGGGGACATGGTCCGCCCAGCCGCGGCCCCGACCGACACCATCGCCCCGACCGCCACCGGGTCCTGGTTCAGCTCCATCGCCGGGTCGTAGAAGAACCCGTAGAGGCTCTGGGTGCTGGCCATCCCCGACCCGCAGACGAACGCGAACGCGCACGGCACCACCCCGGCCAGCGGATGTAACAGGGCGGGCGCGTTGGCGATCAGGTCGCCGAGGCGGTCGGCCAGCCCGACCACCGCGATCCCCTTGCCGAAGCAACTCGCGGTGACGATCAGGCTGACGATGTGTGTGAACCCGTAGCCCGCGCCCTCGAAGAACGCCCGGGCGCAGCCCTTCGCCTTCGACGGTGCCGCGACTGCCGCGACGCCGACCCCGACCAGCATCGCCAGCCCGATCAGCCGGCTGCTGAACGCCGGGTCTTTCTTCGCTTCGAGGGCGTGCGCCCCGGCGGCCCCGGCGACCGCGGCGGACGGTTGCTCGGCGGGGCGTGCCACGACCCACCGCTGCGGGATCGACACCAGTTCCAGCGGCGGGCCGGTGACGAACAGCAACGCCAGCGGCACGAGCGGGACGAGAGCTTTCAGGGGGTTGAGGGGGTGTTGCTCGCCGTCACCTAACCCCCCGGCCCCCTTCCCTAAGAGGGAAGGGGGAGAAGAATCTTCCTCCCCTCCCCGCTTCGGGGAGGGGCCGGGGGTGGGGTTTCTGCGTTCCCCCCACGCCGTCATCGCCCACAGCACCAGCGTCGAGACGCCCAGCACCGGCAGCACCAACGGCAGGATCACCTGCCACATCCCCTGAGTCGGCACCCCGGTCTTGGCGCTGATGGTCAGCAGTTCCGGCGCGCCGGGGTTGAGCAGCTCGCCGCCGACCGACGCCCCGAGCAACAGCGCCGCCCCGGTCGCCAGCGGCGAGAACCCGGCCGCCCGCATCACCGGCACCACCACCGTCCCGAGGCAGACCGCGGTGCTCGTCTGGCTGATGATCGGCACGTTGACCACGAACCCGACCAGCACCACCCCCGGCACCATCAGAGGCCGCACCCGCCGGACCGGCTCGACCAGCACTCGGACCAGGTGTTGATCGCAGCCGGTGTGCTTGAGGACGTAGGCGAACCCCATCGCCGAGCAGATCGGGACGACGAACTTGCCGTCGCTGAAGGTGGTGACGAACTGGCGGACGATCGGCGCCAGGTCGCCGGCCAAAGCGCCGAGGACCAGCGCCGCCAGGAACAGCACCAGCCGCACGTCCAACCCGCGGATCACCCCGGCCACCGCCAGGGCGATCACGGCGATCGCCAGCCACGCCGTCAGGTCCATGTCGGCCCCCCGGGTGAGTTCGCCCGGGGATTGTCGGCCCCGGCCCGCCCGACCGCAAGCCCGGCCGGGTGTGCTAGAGTTCCTGGGACCGCGGCCGTCCCGGCCGCTCTTGCTCCGCGGGTCAGGGGCCTTCCGTGAATACCAGAATGCTCCCGACCGGTGTAGCAAGA
>DASSAT010000442.1:0-7356 GCA_035699305.1 Fimbriiglobus sp.
GAAGACTCGACCCACCCTACAAGACCGAGCACCCGCCGGGGAGCGGGGCTACGGAATCGGCGCGAGCCGGCATTACTTCAGCGAGTCCGCCAGCCGCCTCAGCCCCTCCTCTCGCCCGACCTTCGGCTCGTAGCCAAGGTCGCGCCGCGCGGCCGAGATGTCGTACCAGTGCGAGGTCGCCAGCTGCGACGCCACGAACCGCGTCATTGGCGGCTCCCCCGGCAGCCGCAAAGTGCGGTAGACGAACTCCAGCACTCGGCCCGCCAGCCGCGCCTTCCACGCCGACACGGCCTTCGTCACCGGCGGCAACCCGGCCACGGCCAGCACCCGGTCGATGAACTCCCACAGGTCCACCGGCTCGCCGTCGGAGATGAAGTACGTCTTCCCCGCGATCGGCGACCCCGGAGCGAGCTTGTCCGCGGCGAGCAGGTGCGCGTCGGCGGCGTTGTCCACGTATGTGATGTCCACCTTGACCGGGCGCGAACCGATCCGGCGGAGTTTGCCGGCGCGCGCGCGGCGGAGGACGCGAGGGATCAGGTGCGGGTCGCCCGGCCCCCAGACCAGGTGCGGGCGAAGCGCCACCGTCGCCAGCTGCGGGCCGTTCGCGGCGAAGACCGCCCGCTCGGCGACGGCCTTCGTCTGCGGGTAGAACGCCTCGTACTCCGCCGGGTACGGGATCGACTCGTCCGCCCCCTCGATGCTCGCGCCGCCGTGGACGACGCTCGGCGTGCTGGTGTAAATGAGCCGGGAGACACCGTGCGCCCGGCACGCGGCCAGGACGTTCTCGGTGCCGGTGACGTTGGTGGCGAAGAAGTCGCCGTATCGGCCCCAGACGCCGGCCTTCGCCGCGACGTGGAACACCACGCCACACCCCGCGACGGCTTTTGTAACGGCGTCCGGGTCGGCCAGGTCGCCGTGGGTCTGCTCGACGCCGAGTTCGGCCAGCCACGGGTACGCGGTCCGGGTGAAGGAGCGGACCGCGTCGCCGCGGGCGAGGAGCTTGCGGACGATCGCCCCGCCGAGGAAGCCGCCGCCGCCGGTGACAAGGGCCTTCATGGGGCGCCCTCCAAGCCCACGGACTGCCGTCCGAGGGCTTTGGGGTCCCAGTTCTTGCTCAGTTTGCGATCCGCCCAGACTGCGAGCTTCTCGCGGAAGATCTTCGAGTTGTGCCGCACGTCTACGGGAAAGTGCGAGTGCTCAAGGAATGTGTCAATAGCTCGGGTGTGGTCGAACCGAGCCGCGATGGCCCGGAGTTCTGGTAACAGGTCTTTCCAGGCACGGCTCACGAAGCGAGGCTTAGTTTCAACGGAGAAGTCCGGCTTCTCCCTCTCGACGCACACCACCGGATAAGTCACACCATCCCGTGTCACCCCGACCAGTGCCGTTCGGGCCACGCCGGGCACGGTGTTGAACACCGGCTCCACCATGTCGGTGAACAGCGTCCCGTGCGGCGTCACGACGCGGTGCGACTTGCGGCCGCAGAACCACAGCCGGCCGCGGTCGTCGCGGTAGCCGATGTCGCCCATGCGGTGCAGTATGTCGCCGGTCGCCGTATCCCGAATCTTGGCGAGCTTCGTCGCCTCCGGGCGGTTGTAATACTGCCGCGTCACCACCGGGCCGCGGACGACGAACTCGCCGACCTCCCCCACCGGTAAGCACAGCGACTCGTCCCACTCTTTCACCGGCTCGTCGGTGATCGGGATGACGTAGACCGACATCCCCTGTACCGGCCGGCCGACGCAGACGCCCTTGCCCTGGTCGGTCAGGTGGCGCGTCTCGCCCAGGATTTCGCGGCTGCCGATGTTGGACACCGGCAGCGCCTCCGTGGCGCCGTAGGGGGTGAACACCTCGGCCGTCTCGGGGAGGAGTGTCACGAACCGTTCGATGTCTTTCGCCCTGGCCGGTGCGCCGGCGGAGATCACCCGCTTGAGAGTCGCAAGTCGCAAGTCCTCAAGTCGCAAGTCAGATGGGGGTGCGGTGTCTTCCGACTTGCGACTTGGGA
This sequence comes from Fimbriiglobus sp., assembly GCA_035699305.1. Taxonomy (GTDB): domain Bacteria; phylum Planctomycetota; class Planctomycetia; order Gemmatales; family Gemmataceae; genus DASSAT01. The sequence continues at coordinate 2,003 of DASSAT010000442.1, forward strand.
CTTGAAGACTTGCGACTCTGTATTCCCCCAGCCGCCGGATCACCGCGGGAGAACCAAACAGGTTCGTCACCCCGAACTGCCTCATCTGTGCGATCGCCTTCCGCGGGTCGATCCGCGCGGGCCGGCTGGCGTCCATGTCCGGGATCACGCACGTCATGCCGAGCGCCGGGCCGAACAGCGCGAACAGCGGGAACGTACACAGGTCCACCTCGCCCGGTTCGATGCCGTAGGTTGCCTTTAGTAGCTCTACCTGGGCGGCGAAGATGCCGTGCGTATACACCGCTCCCTTGGCGACGCCGGTGCTGCCGCTGGTGAACAGGATCGCCGCCGGCTCCGTCGGCGAGACGTGCGGCCCGTCGAACCGGCCGCGGGTCGCGCCCCAGTGTCGCAGTTCCTTGAGCGAGAAGTGGCAGAAGAACCGCCGCCGGCCGACGTTCACCGTGGTCTTGACCGACCGCCTGGCCCAGCCGAAGATGCGCCGCGCGAGTTGCGCCCTCGCGACGCCGACGAACGCCTCCGGTTCGGCCTCGGCGAGGCACCGGCCGAGGTTGCGCATGCCCATCCCGGGGTCGATCAGCACCGGCACGGCCCCGGCCGTCAGGAGCGCGAACGTCAGGGCGAAGAAGTCCGGCGATGGCGGCACCATCAGCGCGACGCGGGTGCCGCGGGTGACGCCGGCGTGGGCGAACCCGTGGGCGAGCGCGTCCGACTCGGCGTGGAGTTGCGCGAAGGTGAGGGTCGTGTGCGCGGTCGGGCCGGTCGGCTTGACGCGGTGGGCCGGGTAGTGCAGCGCCGGTCGGGTCGGCTCGGCGGCGGCCATCCGGGCCAGGTGGGAGGCGACGTTGACGGGCGGGGTGGTCATGCAAAGTAGTAGGCACACTCCGTGTGCCGTTGTTCGAGTGCAGAGACGGCACACGGAGTGTGCCTACTACGTTTTCGCCAGGAACTCCGTCACCCGAATGATAACCTCGTCGGCCGCGTCTTCGAGTAGGTAGTGGCCGCAGTCCGGCCAGGTGATCGCCTCGGCGTGTGGTAAGTGCCGCCGCCACTCCGCGAGGAAGTGCTCGTCGAATACGAAGTCCCGCATCCCCCAGAGCAAGAGCGTCGGCACATCGCGGAACTTCGGCAGCGATGCCTCGACGCCGGCCACGATGTCGTACCCCGGGTCGGTGGGCTTGAGCGGGATCGTCTGCACGAACTTCAGCACCGCGATCCGGTGTTCCGGCGTGTCGTAGGGCATCAGGTACATTCGCCGTACGTCGTCCGGCATCTTCCGCCGGGTGACGCACCACCGTGCGGCGGCGCGGCAGAAGGCGTTGTGCCGGAGGATCAGCCACGCCCCGAGCCGGGTGTTGCGGCCGAAGCCCAGCGACCGCGGCAGCCGCTTCGACTTCGGCAGGGGGAACGCGCCAGTGTTCGACGCGATGATTCGCTTGATGCGCTCCGGGTGCCGGGCGGCGTAGCCCATGCCGATCATGCCGCCCCAGTCGTGCAGGACCAGCGTCAGGTTCTCGTGCAAACCCAGATGGTCGAGCAGCGCCTCCAGGTCGTCGATACGGGACTTCAGGGAGTAGTCGTACTTCACGACCGGCGGCTTGTCGGAGAGGCCGCAGCCGATGTGGTCGGGGGCGATACAGCGGTATCGGTCGCGCAGGGCGAGGACGAGGTTGCGGTAGTAGAAGCTCCAGGTCGGGTTGCCGTGGAGCATGACGACCGGGTCACCGGCCCCCTCGTCCAGAAAGTGCAATCGACCGCCGGGGCGGTCGATCGTGCGGCCCGTGAACGGGTAGAGGGCGTTCACCACTCCAGCCCCAGCATCATGCAGTTCAGGCCGCTGCCGATGCCGAGCCAGCCGACCCGGTCGCCGGGCCGCAGGAACTCGCGCTCCTCGGCGATGGCGGCGGTGATTGGCAAGGACACCGTGCCGACGTTGCCCAGGAACGGGAAGGTGCTGAAGTCCTTGTCCTCCGGGATGCCGAACCCCTTGAGGACCGCGTCGCGGTGGCCAGCCCCGACCTGGTGGCAGATGATCTTGTCAATGCGCTCCTTCGCCCAGCCGAGCTTGCCGAGAAACGCACCCCACGTCTTCAGCCCGAGATCGACGCCGTGCTTGAGCACGTCGCCGGCGTGCGTCTCCATGAACGGCATCATGACGTGCCGCACGCCGAGGTCGAACCCGCGCTGCAAGATCGCGCCGGCCTGGGTGTCCAGCGCCCGCTGCATGGCGGCGGTGAGGTTGTCCTCCAGAAGCCGGCCGACGGCCGGCGGCAGCACCGACCGCACGCCCCACTTGCACAGGTCGTGGTGCTCCGGGGCATTCTTCGCCACCCCGCCGATGAGCTTCCGCCGCTTCGCCGGGGCGAGGTCTTCGGAGGTAACAAGCACGGCGACCGCGCCGGAGCCGCCGGTGAACGTCGCCAGCGACGAGCGGAACACGTCCAGCGACTTCGCCTGGTTCACCCTGTCGATGGCCGTCTCGTTGATCTCGCGGGCGGTCTCGCAGGAGACGACCAGCCCGGCCTTGCACTGGCCCAGTTCGATGCGGTTGGCCACCTCGATGACGCCGTTGAGGACGCCGAGGCAGGCGTTCGACAGGTCGTACACCGTGGCATCGGTGCTGACGCCGACGTTGGCCGCGACGGCGCAGGCGGTGGCCGGTTCGAACTGCTCGCGGCAGACGCCGGCGTAGATGAGGATATCGACGTCCTTCGGGTCGAAGTTGGCCGCGGTGAGCGCCTTGCCGGCGGCAGCGGACGCGCCCTGGGAGAGCTTGTACCCCGGCTCCCACCAGCGCCGTTCGTTGATGCCGGTGAGCAACTCCAGTTGCCCGGCCGGCAGGCGCTGCGCGTCGTACAGTGGCTTGAGCCGGGCCTCCAACTCGGCGGTCGTGACGACCACCGGCGGCAGTTCGTAGCCGATCGACTCGACGTAGACGCGGTTGTACTGCATGGGGTGCCCGCGCCCACCCGTTGCCACGGGTGGGCTTGGTGAGGGGAAGTTACTGAAGCAATTCTAGTGTGAAGTTGGTCATCTGGTAGATGACCCGCCCGTCCACGGTCAGGAACCCGTCGGCGGTCATCCGCCGGTTGGTATCATCGACGCCGGTCACTTCGAGTATGACCGTGACTTCCTTGTCCGTCGGGACGACCTGGCCACGGTAGACCCACTCGTGCTTGTGGCCGAGGCCGACCGCCTGCCAGCCGCCGGGGCCGGGGTCGCCCCAGCGCTTCCAGGCGGCGTACTTCAACAGTTGCAGGAACGACTCCAGCCCGAGCGAGCCAGGCCAGACCGGGTCCTGGTAGAAGTGGGCCTGGAAGAACCAGAACGTCGGGTCCACCGCGATCGAGCCGCGGACCAGACCCAGCCCGTGGCGGCCGCCGGTGGGCTGGTAGCCGTCGATGCGGTCCACCATCCGCAGCACCGGGGCTGGGAACGGCGGGTCGGCGGGAAGGTGCCCCGCCTCCGCGGGGCTGACGAGCGCGGGCACCTTCACGTTGGGCATCCCGACCTGGTTATTCAGCGCGTCGGCCGAGAAGAAGCCGAAGTACGTCGTCCCCTCGTACACCTTGCCGCGGCGGGAGGTGACGAGCAGCTCGTAGTTCTGAATAATCATGCCGGCCGACTTGGAGACGCCGGTCATCTTCGCGTGGACGGTCAGCGTGCCGGTGTCGGGTGTCACCGGTATGTACTGCGTCGCCTGACCGCCGAGGTTGCGGAACTTCAGGTCGGTGTCGCTGGTCAGGGCCGAGCCGCAGTAAGCGGCCAGCCACCCGCATGGCTGCAAGGCGACCTCCAGCAGAACGCTGAAGGGCATCTTCGCGGAGCGGTTAGCGGTGAAGTACCAGGCGTCCGGCGGCACGTCGTACTGGGTCTCGCAGGACGCACCCGCATTGAGCATGAACGGCGCACCGGCGACAGCGTTGACGCGGTCGAGGAACTGGAACGGCGGCCCCGGCAGCCGGGCGATGACCCGGTCGCGGTCGAAGACGCGGTAGGGTTCGCCGAACGCCTCGGAGGGGTCGCCGTTGGAGAAGGCGAGGATTTTGGCACTGTCGTAGAGTGGGGCGTCAAGCCCACCCGTTGCCACGGGTGGGCTTGGGGGTTCACGTTTCCAAATCTGCTCGAGCTTTTCCTTCGTCAACCCCGTCATGCGGAGCGTCATGTTGGTGATCTCGACGATCGGCTTGCCGTCGGCGAACATCAGCGCGTCCGCGACACAGTACGGCTCCGGTCCGTATCCCAGCTCCTTGATCGACACCTCGTAGGCGACAGTCCTCGTCGTGGCGATCACCTGGCCGCGGCACTTGAGCTTGCTGCCGACCCCCGGCACCGGCTCGCACGCCACCTCGCCGTCCTCGCCGACCCAGCCGAGCCGCATTAGCAGGACGCGCAGGGTGTGCAGGCAGCACTCGTACATGAGCGTGCCCGGCATCACCATGTCGTCCACGAAGTGGCAGGTCAGGAACCAGTCGTCGGGGGAGATGTCGTACTCGGCCCGGATGATACCCAGCCCGAACCGGCCACCGGCGAGGTCGAGCTGCGTCACTCGGTCGAGCAGCCGCAGCATCCCGCCGGGGAGTTTCACCGGGCTGCGGAGATTGACTCGTGCGAAGTCCGGCCCGAACGCTCTTACCAGGTCGCCGCGCCGCAGCGCGTCCACCTGCGCCGCGTCCAGTTCGCAGGGCGACACGGGCACCAACTCCCGCCAGTCGGCCGGCTTCTTGCCCGGCATCGGCTGCTTGTCGAGCTTCGTATGGACGATCCCCTGCCCGGCGGCCAGCGCCTCGGCGGTGAAGAACCCGGCGACGCCGTTTTGCATCGACATCAGCGGCTCGCCGTTGACCGTGGCCTCGAACCGGAAGCGGAACAGCCAGGTGTCCGACTGGCGGAAGAACTGGTCGATGTGGATGTCGTAGCGGATCGTGTCCCCGACCGCCGGCAGGCCGCGGTGGAACGTCACCACGGCGTCGAGCAGCCGGTAGACGGCCAGGCCGCGGGTGGTGAAGTCGATGCCGAGGAAGCCGGAGAGGAACAGGTCCGCCTGCCCGGACTCGACGGCGACGCAGGTGGGAATGCGGCCGGCGTCGAGATACCAGCGGTCGGCGTGGACATGGTGTTCGGTGACGACGCGGCCGCTGGTCATCGACTTCGGCTCGCCCTCGACAGCGAGGACGCGGTCCACGAGCATGAGCGGGCCGTCGGGCAGCCGCACGCGGGTCGGGAAGGTGTCGGCCTCGGCGTACAGCGGGCCGAGCACGTCGCCGACCTGGCCGCGGGCGAAAGCGAAGCACTGCGCGGTGTCGAGCGACCGGGGGGGGCTTTGTTCCCTCCCCCCGCCCTCTTGTTCCCTCCCC
>DASSAT010000443.1:0-21860 GCA_035699305.1 Fimbriiglobus sp.
CCTCCCCCTGGGAGGGGGGAGGGTTAGGGTGGGGGTCGCTGCCGGAGCGATCCCCGACCCCCCACCCCACCCCTCCCCCCCAAGGGGGGAGGGGGGAAGAGGAGTGACCCCGCCGGCGGTCCGGGTGGCCGGGTTGACCAAGCGGTTCGGGGCGGTGGCGGCGGTGGACGGTCTGAGCTTCGAGGTGCGGCCCGGCGAGGCGGTCGCGCTGTGGGGGCCGAACGGCGCCGGCAAGACGACGCTGTTGCGCTGCCTGCTCGGGCTGGTCCCGTTCGAGGAGTCGGCCGCCGTCTTCGGCCGGCCGTGCGGGCTGCGCGGCAAGGAGAGCCGCCGGCTGCTCGGCTACGTCCCGCAGGAGGTCAAGCTGCACCCGGACCAGACGGTCATCGAGTCCGTCCGGTTCTACGCGAAGCTCCGCCGGGTGGACCCGCAGCGCGGCGTCGAACTCCTTGCCGGGTGGGGGCTGGCCGACGTCCACGACCGGGCGGTGCGGCACCTCTCCGGCGGCATGCGGCAGAAGCTCGCCCTGGTACTCGCCTTGCTCTCCGACCCGCCGGTGCTCTTGCTCGACGAGCCGACCAGCAACCTCGACGTGGCCACCCGCGAGGAGTTTGGCCGGCTGCTCGCCCGGCTGAAGGCAGCGGGCAAGACGCTCCTGTTCTGCACCCACCGGGCCGGGGAGATCATCTCGCTGGCCGACCGGGTGGTGGTGATCCAGGCCGGCAAGAAGGTCGCCGAGGGGACGCCGGATGAACTTCGCAACCGCATCCTGCGGCCGGCCGTGCTGCGGCTGGCGGTGCCGGCCGAGTACCGCCAGGACGCGGTCAAGGTGCTGGGCAACGCCGGCTACTCGGTGCGGGCCGACGGCGGCGAGCTGTGGGTGGACGTGCCGGCCGGCCGCAAGGCCGAGCCGCTGGCGCTCCTGCAACAGGCCGGTGTGCCGCTGGTGGACTTCGACGTGGAATCCGACCGCGGCTTCCAGGGGGACTGAACTCAGGAGTCAGGAATCAGGAGTCAGGGGTCAGGAGGCAGAAGAACTCACCGCTTACTGTCTGCACTGACCCTGATCCCTGATCCCTGACTCCTGATCCCTGACCCCTGACATGGGGGACTGAGCGATGGACGTCACCGCGATCGCGCTGATCATGGGCAAGGAGGTCCGCGAGGCCCGGCAGAACCGGTGGTTCCTGGTCTTCGCGGTCATCTTCGCCGGGCTGGCGCTGGGGCTGAGCCTGCTGGGCATGTCCGGCCTGGGCAACGTCGGCATCGCCGGCTTCGGCCGCACCGCCGCGAGCCTTCTGAACCTGGTCATGGTGGTCGTCCCGCTGATGGCCCTGCTGGTCGGCGCCACCAGCGTCGTCGGCGAGCGGGAGCAGGGGACGCTGCAAACGCTGCTGGCCCAGCCGGTGGTCCTCGAAGAGGTCTTGCTCGGCAAGTTCCTCGGGCTGGCGACGGCGCTGCTGGCCACGGTGCTGGCCGGGTTCGGGCTGTCGGCGCTGGTCATCGCCTACCACGGCGGCGGGGCGCAGGTCGGCTCCTACGCCCTGCTCGTCGGGACGACCTGCCTGTTCGCCCTGTCGTACCTGAGCGTCGGCTACCTGGTCTCGACGCTGGTCCGCAAGGTGCCGACCGCCCTGGGCATCGGGCTGTTCCTGTGGCTGGCGTCGGTGCTGCTGAGCGACCTGGGGCTGATGGGCACCGCAGTGGTGCTGGAGCTGTCGCCGCGGACGCTGTTGTGGCTGTCGCTGGCCAACCCGGCGCAGGTCTACAAGCTGCTGGTCCTCGACGGCCTCCAGGGCAACCTGGAGACCCTCGGCCCGGCCGGGCTGTACGCGGCCGACGTGCTCGGCAACTGGCTGCGGCCGGTGCTGGCCGCCATCCTGTCCGCCTGGGCGGTGCTGCCGCTCGGGGCGGTGCTGGTCCTCTTCCGCCGGCGGGGGATGTCATGAAACGGCTACCGCTCCTGGCGGCCCTGACGGTGGCGGCGTTCGGCTGCGGCGGCGACGGCCCGCCGAACGTCCGGTACGGGCAGGAGGAGTGCGCCCACTGCCGGATGATCGTCAACGACGACCGGTTCGCTGCCGCCGTCACCACCGGAGGCGAGGCGCACAAGTTCGACGAGGTCGGCTGCCTGATCGACTACCTGGCCGACCACTCCGACGCGGGGACGAGGCTCTGGGTGCGGGGCTACCGGTCGGAGACATGGCTGGACGCCCGGGCGGCGTACTTCGCGCACGGGCCGAAGCTCCAGACCCCGATGGGGGCCGGACTGGCGGCCGCCGCGACGAAGGAGGAGGCCGACGCCCTGGCCGCCGAGTGGGGCGGGAGGGTGCTGCGGTTCGACGAGCTGGCCGAGTTCCTGAAGAAGCAGGCGGAGGCCGGCTCCCCGTGAGTGTACCCGGCCCGGAGATGACTGGGCCAGACCGAGGGATACCACCTGTTTCTTCGTGAGGAGGGTGCGATGAAACGCACATCGGTTTGGGGGTTGTCGGTGATGGTTGTGGCCGCGGGGCTCTTCGCCGCGGTCGGGTGTGGCGATACGTCGCCCGGCGACGTGGCCGGGTCGGCCCCGCCGGACCAGCAGCAGGCGGCGAAGCGCGACAAGCCGGCCGCGACGGCGGCCGCGACACCGGCGAAGACCACCGCGGCCGCCCCGGTAGACATCAAGCCGGCGGCCGGGACCGCCACGATCGTCGGCAAGGTGCGGTACAGCGGCGAGCCGCCCAAGCGGAAGCCGATCAACTTCGGGCCGGAGAAGAAGTGCTGCGACGCCCACAAGACCCCGCCGCTGGACGACACCCTGGTCGTCAGCCCCGACCGGGAGGTGCAGTGGGTGCTGGTGCGGATCGCCGGCAAGGTGCCGGGCAACTACCCGCCGCCATCCCAGCCGGCGGTGATCGACCAGCACGGCTGCATCTTCAGCCCGCACGTCCTGCCGGTGCTGACCGGGCAGGAGATCGAGATCCGCAACGGCGACGAGGTGCTGCACAACGTCCGCGGCGAGGCGATCCTCAACCCGCCGTTTAACCGCAACCTGCCGAAGGCGGCCGACCCGCTGAAGCTGAAGTTCTCGACCGCCGAGGTCGGGGTGAAGGTGAAGTGCGACGTCCACTTCTGGATGGGTGGGTACATCCACGTGATGCCGCACCCGTTCTTCGCGGTCACCGGCGAGGATGGGGCGTTCGCCATCAACCAGGTCCCGCCGGGCACCTACAAGCTGGAGACCTGGCACGAGAAGCTCGGCAAGCAGGCGCAGGAGATCACCGTCAAGGACGGCGAGGTCAAGACGGTCGATTTCACGTACCCACCGAAGTAACCCCGCGCGGCCGGCCGCGACCCGACCGACCCGGGCCGTGGCCGGCCGGTTCGTCCGATCACCTGAGGGTCCGTCATCGGTTCAGGGAGTTCGCCATGCCTATGACGCTGGATCGCCAACACGCCGCCGCGCCGCCGGGCCTCGCGGCCAGCCCGGCCGTCCCCGAGGCCGCCGCGGGCGACCACCCGCGCCTGACCCGGCGGCAGAAGGCGGTGCTGATCGGCACGCCCGTCGCACTCGTCCTGGCCACCTGGGTCGCCCCGGTCGCGTTCCACCGCCGGCCCGCTGCCGCCCCGGCCCCCGTCGCGGCCGCCCGGCCAGACGGGGCCAAACTCTACGCCGAGCACTGCGCCCGGTGCCACGGCGAGCGGGGGGACGGGGTTGGCACGATCAGCTCGCAGCTGTCGGTCCCGGCGCGGAACTTCGGCGAGGGAAAGTTCCGGCTGGCGACCACTACCAACGGGGTGGCCAACGACGAGGACCTACTCCGCGTCCTCCGCCGCGGCATCCCCGGCTCGGCGATGCCGGCGTTCGACCGGCTCGCGGACGAGGAGCTGACAGCCCTGATCGGACGGGTCCGCGAACTGACCCGTCAGGGCATGCTGGCGCGGGCCTGCCGCAAGGCCGAGGAGCAAGGCGGGGCCGACCTGGCCGAGGTGGCTGCCGCGGTCGAGGTGATGTGCCGCCCCGGCGAGCCGGTGGCGGTCACGGACTCGTTCCCGCCGCCCACCCCGGAGTCGATCGCTCGCGGCCGACTGGTCTACCTGAACGCCTGCGCCCAGTGCCACGGCCCGGAGGGTCGCGGGGACGGCCCGCAAGTCAAGGACCTCAAGAACGAAGACGGCTCGCCAACCCGCCCGCGGGACCTGACCGGCGGGCTGTTCAAGGGCGGCGGCGAGCCGGAGCGGCTCTACGCCCGGATCGTACTCGGGATGCCTGGCACCCCGATGCCGGCCAGCACGACGTTGAAGCCGCAGGAGATCGGCGACCTGATCAACTTCATCCTGTCGCTGTCCGAGGCCCGACCCGTCGCCACGGGCGGGGCGAACCGGGCCGTGAATCCGTGAGGAGGCCGATGACTCGGGGTGCCGATCGGTCGGGTCACAACCCCGTCCGTCGCGTGTGGCGGCTACTATCAGGGGAGGCGGCACGGATCGCCGCCGGGGACGAGGCGGAGGCCGGACCGGTCGGCCGGCCTCCGCCACCGGTCCGACCGTGACGCCGAAAGTCCGGCCCCGACCGTGGAGAGTTCGACATGGCCGCCCTGCCGCACCGCGACCCCGGACCCCCTGACGGGTTGCGCGGCCTCCACGACTACTGGCGGGCGGCCAACTTCCTCGCCGCCGCGCAGATCTACCTCCGCGACAACGTCCTGCTGACCCAGCCGCTGCGGCCGGAGCACATCAAGCCGCGGCTGCTCGGTCACTGGGGGACGGTCCCGGGGATCAACCTCGTCTACGCCCACCTGAACCGGCTGATCCGTGACCGGGACGCGGACGTGCTGCTCGTCACCGGACCCGGCCACGGGGCGCCGGCGAACCTCGCCAACCTCTACCTCGAAGGGTCGCTGCGTGAGCACTACCCGGACCTCACCCCCGACCGGGCCGGGGTGGTGCGGCTGGTGAAGGCGTTCTCCTGGCCCGGCGGGTTCCCCAGCCACCTGACCCCCGCCACCCCCGGCACCATCCACGAGGGGGGCGAGTTGGGGTACGCGCTGGCGACCGCGTTCGGGGCCGCCTTCGACAACCCGGACCTGATCGTGGCGTGTATCGTCGGCGACGGCGAGGCCGAGACCGGCCCGACGGCGACGGCGTGGCACTCGACCAAGTTCCTCGACCCGGTCGGCGACGGGGCGGTGCTTCCGGTCCTGCATCTGAACGGGTACAAGATTTCGAGCCGGACGATCTTTGGCGCGATGGACGAGGCCGAGCTGCGGGCGCTCTTCACCGGTTACGGCTACGAGGTGCTTTACGTCGAGGTCGGCGGGGACACCGACGCGGACTACGCGGCGGCCCACCGGGCGACGGCGGACGCGATCGACCGGGCCTACGCCGGCATCCGCCGCATCCAGGACGCGGCCCGCCGCGGCGAGCCGGTGAGCAAACCCCAATGGCCGATGATCGTCCTCCGCTCGCCGAAGGGGTGGACGTGTGTGCCGGAGGTGGACGGCGAGCCGGTCGAGGGGTCGTACCGCGCCCACCAGGTGCCGATCCCGGAAGTACGGACGAACCCCGAGCACCTGCGGCTGCTGGAGGCGTGGCTGCGGTCGTACCGGCCGGAGGAACTGTTCGACCGCGACGGCCGGCCCGACCCGCGGGTGACGGCGACGTGCCCAGCCGGCGACCGACGCATGGGCATGAACCCGCACGCCAACGGCGGCAACGTGCGGCGCGAGTTGGACCGGCCCGACTGGCCGCGGTACGCCGTCGAGGTCCGCGGCCGGGGATCGGTCAAGGCCGCCGACACGAGGGAGCTGGGCAAGTACCTGCGGGACGTGGTCAAGCGCAACGACCGGATCTTCCGTATCGTCTGCCCGGACGAGATGGCGTCCAACCGGCTCTCGGCGGTCTTCGAGGCGACGGCACGGCAGTTCGTCTGGCCGACCGGTCCGCGCGACGAGGCGATCGGCCCGCGCGGCCGGGTACTGGAGGTGCTCAGCGAACACACCTGCCAGGCGTGGCTCCAGGGGTATCTCCTGACCGGCCGGCACGGTCTGTACCCGTGCTACGAGGCGTTCGTCGCCATCGTGGACAGCATGATGGGGCAGTACGCCAAGTTCCTTAAGCAAGCGGCTGAGGCGCCGTGGCGGGCGCCGGTCACGTCGCTGACGTACCTGCTCAGCTCCGAGGGGTGGCGGCAGGACCACAACGGGTACTCGCACCAGATGCCCGGGTTCATCAACACACTCCTGAACAAGAAGGCCCGCAACGTCCGCATTTACCTTCCGCCGGACGCCAACTGCCTGCTCTCGACCGTGGACCACTGCCTGACCAGCCTGGACAAGATCAACCTGGTGATCGCGTCCAAGCAGCCGATGCCGCAGTGGCTGACCGCCGACGAGGCGGCCGAGCACTGCAAGTACGGGGCGTCGGTGTGGCGGTGGGCGAGCACATTCGACGGCGACCGCCCGGACGTGGTGCTGGCCTGCTGCGGCGTCTACCCGACCGCGGAGGTTTTGGCCGCCGCGTGGCTCCTGCGGCGCGAGCTGCCGGAACTGCGGGTGCGGGTAGTGAACGTCACCGACCTGCTCATCCTCGAACTCGACTCGTACCACCCGCACGGGCTGTCGCCGGAGCAGTACGACGTGCTGTTCACCGCCGACCGGCCGGTGGTGTTCAACTTCCACGGCTACCCGTCGGCGGTGAAGCAGCTCCTGTTCGAGCGGCCGCGGAAGCGACGGTTCACGATCAACGGCTATATCGAGGAGGGGACGACGACGACGCCGTTTACGCTCCTGGCGGTCAATGGGGTGGACCGGTACACGGTGGCGGCGCAGGCAGTGCGGGCCGCCGGGCGAGCCGACGAGGTCGCCGGCCGGCTGGAGCGCAAGCGGGCCGAGCTGCTGGCCTACGCGGAGAAGCACGGCGAGGACGCCGACGAGATCACCGGCTGGGCCTGGTCATGAACGTGCTCGCGCTGAACCCGGGCAGCAACTCGCTGCGGTACAAGTTCGTCGCTGTCGAGCCGACAGGCGAGCAGGTGCTGGTCGATGAGTACGTGGACCGCGTCACCGGGTCGGCGACGGCCGACGTGGCGGCCCGGGCGGTCGCCGACTGCCGATCCCTGGGGCTGGACGCCCTCGGCTTCCGGGTGGTCCACGGCGGGGAGCGGTATGCCGACCCGGCCCGGGTGACGCCGGAACTGCTGAGCTACGTCCGCGACCTGGCACCGCTAGCCCCGCTGCACGTGCCGACGGACCTGGCCGTGATCGAGGCGGCCCGCCGCGCGACGCCCGGACTCCCGGCGGTCGCGGTGTTCGATACCGCGTTCCACCGCACCATTCCCGAGGTCGCCCGGCGGTACGCCCTGCCCGACGAGGCCGGGCCGGTGGTCAACCGCTTCGGGTTTCACGGCATCGCCCATCAGTTCGTTGCCGGCGAACTGTTTCGGCTCCTCGGCCGCGGCCCGGCCGGCACGCGGGTCGTCTCGCTGCACCTGGGCGGCGGGGCCAGCGCCTGCGCGCTGCGGGACGGCATGAGTTTGGACACCAGCATGGGGCTGACGCCGCTCGAAGGGCTGGTGATGAGCACCCGCTGCGGCGACCTGGACCCCGGCGTCGTGCTTGCGCTCGTCCGCGGTGGGATGACCGCCGACCAGGTCGAGGAGTTGCTCGCCCGCAAGGGCGGTCTGCTCGGGCTGTCGGGCACCAGCGGCGACATCCGCGACCTGGAACCGGCCGCGGCCGCCGGCGACCGACGGGCGGGGCTGGCCCTGGAGGCGGCTGCCTATCGGGTGCGGAAGTACGTCGGGGCCTACGCCGCGGCCCTCGGCGGGCTGGACGCGGTCGTCCTCTCCGGCGCGTTGGCCGAGAACTCGCCGACCTTCCGCGCCCGCGTCCTGGCCGGTCTGGTCTGGCTCGGCGTGCGGCTGGACGACGCCCGCAACCGCGCCGCCGGCTCGGACGAGCCGGCGGAACTCAGCCCGGCCGGCTCGGCGGTACCAGTGTGGCTGGTCCCCGCCGACGAGGAACGACAGATCGCCCGGGAAACGGTCGCCTGCCTGCAGACCGGTTCGACCCGCGAACCTGGGAGTACCGGTACAACGCCCGCGCCCACGACGGCGGCGCCAAGACGATCTTCGGCCAGACCGGCAACTATGCCGGCGACGACCTGATGGACCTGATCCTGCTCAGCCGGCCACGTCCCGGTTCATCGCCAAGAAGCTGTTCGTCTACTTCGCCCACGACGAGCCGACCGCCGAGACGGTCGAGCGGCTGGCGGCCGTGCTGCGGGCCAACAACTTCGAGCTGGCCCCGACGCTGGAGGACCTCTTCGCCTCCGAGGAGTTCTACTCGGTTCGGTCGGTCGGCACGCAGATCAAAAGCCCGGTCCAGCTAGTCGTCGGCGCCCACCGGGAGCTGGGGATCAAGGACGGAAACTACCCGTTCCTGGCGCAGGCGGTGCGGAACATGGGGCAGGACCTGTTCCAGCCGCCCAACGTCAAGGGGTGGGACGGCGGCCGCACCTGGGTGAACGCCGGACGGGTGTTCGTGCGCTACAACGCGATCGCAGAGGCGCTGGAGTCCGCGCCCCGGCCCGGCGGGCAAGGAGGTGACTATTGGACCAACCCGGTCGAGGCGCGGTGGCGGTCGCCACGCCTCGACGCTTCGTTCCCCGGGGCGCTCAGACGCCCTTTGGCAGCTTGATAGTCATACCGCCGGAGACCTGGGCGATGCTGATCTCGGAGAGCGAGTCGAGATACCGCTCCTCAACCCGCCGGAGGGTCCGTTGGATGTTGCACCGGGTCCCGCTGGGGCACTCCTGGGCCAGCGAGAGGGCGCACCGCTCCAGTGCCACCCCGTCCACAACCTCGGCCACGTCCCGCAGCGAGATCATCTCGGCCGGTCGGGCCAGCGAGTAGCCGCCCGCGATGCCGCGGTGGCTCCGCAGGACCCCCCCCCGCGCCAGCCGTTGGAGCACGTTGGACAGGTACGTCGTGGAGGCGTTCGCCCAGACGGTCTGCATCCACTCGGCCAGCTCGGGGAGCGTCGTCAGGGTCCCGAACGGCTTCTTGGCCATATACGCCAGGGCGTGGGCCGCGTAGCCGAACCGCTGCGAGAACATCTGGCCGAGCGCCATGTCCGGCTCCGGAACAAAGAAGACAATCGCTACCCCCTTTGTAAACAAACGCCCCGGACGGCACAAGCTCGCACGGGGGGCGGTCTTCCGCCCTCGTGGTATTGGCCTCTCACATCGGCGGGGGCGGCGGGGTCATCGTTCCCAGGGCGGTCAGGAATGATCCCAGGTCGCTGTCGATCACGTCTCCGATCAGGCAATCGATCAGGGCCGGCTTCAGGTCGGGATACCGGTCCACGAACTCGCGGAAGTTGAACCCCGGGTCGTAGAACGCGTGGATCAGCCGGCGGATCACCTCGACTCCCTGCACGAGCGACGGGGCGAACGCCCCCAGCCGCCCGGCCGAGACGTCGCCCGAGCTCAGCGCGTCGTGGACACACCCGGCGGCCATCTCGGCCGAGGCCAGGGCCAGGAACAGCCCGGACGAGTAAATCGGGTCGAGGAAGGCGGCCGCGTCCCCGACCATCACCCACCCATCCCCGGCGAACGCCCGGTTCCGGTAGGCCAGCCGCCGGTAGCCCCGCACCGCGCAGGTCCGGTCCGCCTTGTGTAGCCGCTGCCGCAGCGGCTCGCACCGCCACACCTCGCGAAGGAAGACGTCCGTGAAGTCGTCCCCCTCGTCGAACAGGTAGTCCGGGTCGGCAACGACGCCGACACTCACCAGGTCCTCCGGTAGCGGGATGTACCAGAACCACCCGCGGCGGGGGAGCATGAACACTGTCGTCTCGCCCGCGTCGATACCGGGCAACCGCCGGCCCCCGCGGTAGTAGGACCAGATTGCCGCCTTGTTCAACCCCGGGACCAGTTGCTTCAGGCCCAGTTGCGAGCCGATCACCGTCGCCCGCCCGGAGGCGTCCACCACCACGCGGGCCCGCAGTTCATACGGCCGGCCGGTGGGCGGCTTGGCCCGAACACCCACCGCCTGGTTGCCCTCGAACACGACGCCGTCCACCCGCACCCCCGACCGCACCTGGACGCCGCTCTCCCGGGCGTTCTCCAGGCACAGGGCGTCGAATTCCGACCGCTCGACCTGCCACGTCTGGGCGCGCTCCCCGCGGACCGTCTCGAAGAAGTAGAACGGGTGCGACTCCTCGCCGGTGGGGGAGACGAATCGGACGCTGTACTTCTTGGGGAAGTGCGCCTCCCGGATCCGGGGGAGCAACCCGAGCCGGTCGAGCACCCCGTAGGTGTGCGGGATGAGGGACTCCCCGATGTGATACCGCGGGAAGGTCGAACTCTCCAGGATCACGCACTCGTGCCCCTGCCGCTGGAGCAGGGTGGCGAGGGCGGCCCCGGCCGGTCCGCCGCCGGCCACGGCGACATCGTACTGGCCGTTCGAGGGTGTGGCGACCATGGGTCGGTCCTTTCGCGTAACTGGTGAGGCGCCAGACGGCGCCGGGGGTCATGAGTAGCGCACGCCACGGTGTTCCGGCAGGTAGAAGGCGGTGAGCAGCCGGTCCGCCCGCAACAGCCCGTCCCGGGTCAGGGCGACGGCGCGGCGGTCGAAGGTTAGCCAGCCCCGGCCGGCCACCTCGCGCAGCGGGTCGGCGAACCGGTCGGCGATCTCGACCCCGAACCGTTCGCGGAACCGCCCCGCCTCGACGCGGCCGAGCTTCAGTTGCAGCACGAACTCGCGGACGACCTGCTCGTCCCGGGTGAGCCGGTAGGCCCGACCGACCGGCAAGCCGCCCCCGGCCCCGGCCGCGAGGTAGCCGTCGAGTGAGGCGACGTTCTGGTAGTGCAGCCCGCCGACGTAGGAGATCGCCGAGGCCCCGACGCCGACCAGGTCGGCCCCGCGGTACTGGTCCTCCTGGTAAGCGAACCGCCGGTGCCGCCCCCGCGCCGCCGCGTAGGCGCTGCGGCGGGCGTACCCGGCCGCCTCCAGAAGGTCGAAGGCGTAGGCCACCCGCGCCCGCTTCTCCGCCCACGTCGGTAAGGTCGCGGCGCCCGTCCCCGCGGCCAGCGACCGATACAGGGGGGTGTTGAGCGGGACTTCGAGTTGGTAGACGGTCACGGCGTCCGGCCCCATCTCGACGACCCGGTCCAGGCTGCGCCGGAAGGACTCGTCCGTCTCGCCCACCAGCCCGGCGATGAGATCGACGTTCACCTCGTCGAACCCGGCGGCCCGGACCTCGCCCCACGCCCGCTCGACGTCGGCGACGAGGTGCACCCGGCCGTTGGCCCGCAGCACGGCGTCGTCGAGCTGCTGCACCCCGAGGCTGAGCCGGTTGACGCCCGCGCGGCGGAGGACCGCCAGCTTGGCAGCGGTCGTGCTCCGTGGGGCGCACTCGAACGTCACCTCCTCCACCCCCGACCACGGGAAGAGCCCGCGCAGCCCGTCCAGTAGCCGGGCGATGTCCTCGGCCGGCAAGAGCGACGGCGTCCCGCCGCCGACATAGACGCAATGCGGACGGCGGACGGCGAACGCCGGGCTTTCGCGGTACAGGGTCAGTTCGCTCAGGAGCGCGGTGAGGTACGCCGCCATCTGCGGCCGGGTGTGGCGCGCGGTCGAGAGGTAGTAGCAGTAGTCGCAGCGGTGGGCGCAGAACGGGACGTGGACGTAGAGGATAAACGGCGCGTCGGCCGGCCGGAGCGCGTCGAGCTGGCAGTGGGCGGCGGGAGCCATCGCCGCCGACCAGCACGAGAAGGGCGGGTAGGCGGCGACGAAGTAGTTCCCCGCGACCGGCTCGGCGACCTCGGGGTCGGGACAGAGGGGCAGTTGGCGGAGCAACTCCATGGGGCCTCCCGGGCGTGGTCCACCGTCAACCGAAGGTACAAAACTAAATATATAGGGTCAAGTTTATTTTGATTACAGGGGCGATGGCGCGCCGCCCGAGTCCCGGAAAGCCGGAATTCGTTTGCGACCTGGCTCGATACCGGATATATAAAGTTTAGTTTAACACCTTATGGCCTGTTGCGGCGCCGGCCGCGTCAGGCAGTAGGACATCGGGTTGAAGAGGTCGCCATGTCGGCAATCGACAACGAGCCGTGTCTGTCTGGGGCGGTGCTCTGGTCGCCGTGGGACTGGAATCGGACCGGGTGGGGCATCGCCCGGGTGGCCGTCCTCGGGGTCACGGTGGCGCTCGTCGTGGCGCTGGTGGCGTGGCCGACGGTCGCGCTGCGAGTGTTGTGGGACCTTCTGATTCCGATCCTGCCCGCCTCGTTCCTGATCGCGCCACACCTGTGGCGCGGTGTCTGCCCGCTGGCGACGCTCAACCAGTGGTCCAGCGGGTTGCTGGGGCGCCGACAACTTAATGGCCGACTGCTGATCGCGGCCAACGCCCTGGGGATTCTGCTCCTGGTGCTCCTGGTCCCCGCGCGGCGGTTCGTCTTCAACGAGAACGGTCCGGCGCTGGCGGCGGCCATCGCGGCCGTGGCCGTGTTGGCCCTGACCCTGGGCGCCCTGTTCGGCGGTCGGGCGGGGTTCTGCAACGCCGTCTGTCCGGTCCTGCCGGTGGAACGACTCTACGGCCAACACCCCTTCCGGGAACTGGACAACCGGCGCTGTGACCGGTGCACCGTCTGCATCCCGAAGGGGTGCCTGGACCTGGACCCGATCAGGTCCTTCGCCCACGCGATCGGGCGGGAGGCCGGCCGGCACCGCTGGCTGACCACCACGTACGGCGTCTTTGCGGCCGCCCTGCCGGGGTTCATCGTCGGGTACTACACGCTCGCCAACGTGCCCTGGACGGAAGCCGCGGGCGTCTACCTCTGGGTCGCGCTCTGCTCGGCGGGGAGCTATCTCGTCGCGATGGTCGTGGTCCGGGCCTTCGGCCTGACCCGCCCGGTCGGCCTGGCGCTTTTGGCGGCGTCGGCCGTCGCCCTCTATTACTGGTGGGCCGCGCCCCTGATCGCCGGGCTGCTCGGCGTGCCGGCGGTCGTCGGTCGGGCGGCTGCGCTGGCCCTGGTCGCGGTCTGGCTGGTGCGCGCCTGGCCGCGGCTCCGGGCCGGCCGCGGAAAAGTGGGTAGTGGGTCAGTTTGACGGGTGCAAGAAACCCGATCGCATTCAAGCTCAGTAGATCTCAATTGTAATCGGCCAGCTTGACGATATCTTCGAGCGTCCACTGTTGCGGCACACGATGGCCCACCAGTTCCTCGCCGACAACCAGAACGATCTCGTCGGACTGGCCCAGATTCTCGGCCACGAGAACCTGAACACGACAGCCCGCTACTCGAAGCGAACCCAGCAGCAGTTGGGCGAGGCGAGCGAGAAGTTGAACTACTGATGCCGTGTGGCCCGTTGATACCAGACAGACCTGTCTGTAAAATGCCCTCCGTGAGACGCACCAAGCCCACCGCCGACGCCCGTGACCGCCTTCTGGCGACGGCCGACCGCCTGTTCTACGCCGACGGCATCCGGGCCGTCGGGATCGACCGGGTGATCGCCGAGGCCGGGGTCGCAAAGGCCACCCTGTACGCCCACTTCCCGAGCAAGGACGACCTCATCCTGGCCGTCCTCCACCACCGGGAGTCGGCCGTCGTCGCCTTCTTCGCCGAGGCTACGGCCCGGCACCGCAAGCGGACCAAAGACCCCCTCCGGGCGTTCTTCGCCGCCCTCAGGGAGTGGTTCGCCTCGCCGGGGTTCCGGGGGTGTGCGTTCCAGAACGCCGCCGTCGAGTTGGCCGACCCGGACCATCCCGGCACGGCGTTCGTCCGGGGGCACAAGAAGCGGTTCCACGAGACGCTGGCCGGACTCGTGCGGGAGGCCGTCGGCCCGGCGGGGGAGGCCGTCACCCCGGCCGTCGCCGTGCTGGTCGAGGGGGCCATCGTGACGGCCCTCATCGACCGCTCCCCGGCCGCTGCGGACGTGGCCCGTGACGCCGCCGCCCGCCTCCTGTCCTCGGTCACGAAGGGGTGAAGGTCCATTTTCCAGTAAGACTAGACAGACCTGTCTGTATACACTCCCGTCCGGCGATTTCCCACTACGCCCGCCGGAGCCGCCCGAGCGGAGGACGCCCGATGCGACAGTTCACCAGCGACATCGTCTTCACCCCGGCGGTGAAGGCGATACAGGCCCGGAACGGCTCCCGCACCCGCTACGAGCGGGTCGAGCGGGGCGGGTGGCAGACCCGTGTCACCCCCGACCTGGCCGAGTTCCTGGCC
This sequence comes from Fimbriiglobus sp., assembly GCA_035699305.1. Classification (GTDB taxonomy): domain Bacteria; phylum Planctomycetota; class Planctomycetia; order Gemmatales; family Gemmataceae; genus DASSAT01. Next base: position 14,215 of record DASSAT010000443.1, read on the forward strand.
GGACTGGACATGTTCTACCTCGGCACGGCGACCGCCGACGGGCAGCCGTACATCCAGTACCGGGGCGGGCCGCCCGGCTTCCTCAAGGTGCTGGGCGACCGGACGCTCGGGTTCGCCGACTTCGGCGGCAACCGCCAGTACCTGACGGTGGGCAACCTGTCGGAGAACCCGAAGGCGTTCCTCTTTCTGATGGACTACGCAAACAGCCAGCGGGTCAAGGTGTGGGGGACGGCGAAGGTCGTCGAGGACGACCCGGCTCTGATGGAGAAGCTGTGTGACCCGGCGTACCCCGGCAAGGTCGAGCGGGCCGTCGTGTTCACCGTCGAAGCCTGGGACGTGAACTGCCCGCAGCACATCCACAAGCGGTTCCCGCAATCCCAGGTCGCCCCGGTGATCGAGCAACTCAGGACTACGGTGCCCCGGTCGGCTACCGGCAGGCGGTCAAGCACCCGGAGCGGGTGACGGCCCTGGTGGTGCAGAACGGGAACGCCTACGATGAGGGGATCGACAACGTCTTCTGGAAGCCGATCAAGGCGTACTGGAAGGACCGCACGGACAAGACCGCCGAGCCGCTGCGGAAGTTCCTCACGCCCGAAGCGACCAAGTGGCAGTACACCCACGGGGTCCGCAGCTTGGAGGCGATCAGCCCGGACGCCTGGACCCTCGACCAACACGTCCTCGACCGGCCGGGGAACGCCGACATCCAACTCGCCCTGTTCCACAGCTACGGGAGCAACCCGCCGCTGTACCCGGCGTGGCAGGCGTACTTCCGCACACACCAGCCGCCGACCCTGATCGTGTGGGGGAAGTACGACCAGATTTTCCCGCCCGCCGGGGCCGAGCCGTACAAGAAGGACTTGAAGACCCTGTACTACCATCTGCTCGACACCGGGCACTTCGCCCTGGAAGAAGACGGGGACCAGATCGCCGGGCTGATGCGGGCATTCCTGCGGAAGCACGCCAACCCCGGCGGGAAGTGAATCGTGAGGCCGACGGTCCTCTCAGGGGACCGTCCTTGTACCGGGGGACCGTCATGCACTACGACTTCACCGCCATCCCCGACGGCGAAGTGCCCGCCGCCGTCGAACCGGCGTGGCAGCACGCTGTCGCCACCTACACCAGCGAGACGAACAAGACCGCTTCCGTGTGGCGGGCCGTGCCCGACGACACGCTCGACTTCAAGCCGCACGAGCGGGTGAACACGATCCGCACCATCCTCGTCCACCAACTCCTGTCCGAGCGGCGGTTCTTCGGGCAGTTCGTGGGGACGGACGAGCCGCCTGTGGACGAGTTGCTGCCGCCCGGCGAGTCGCCGGTGACGGCGTACATCGAGAAGTACGTCGGCCTGTGTCGGAGGCGGCTGCCGCAGTTCGCTACGGGCACGACGGCGTGGTGGCTCGAACCCCGGCCGTTCTTCGGCGGGCTGGTGCGGGAGCGGGCGTGGGTGTTCTGGCGACGAGTCCTGCACACCTGCCACCACCGCACCCAGGTGCAGACGTGGCTGCGGCTGGCCGGGGTGACACCGGTGCCCGCCATCTACGGCCCGTCCGGGGACGTGACCTGGGACGAGGCCGACCCGACGTACTCGTTGCAGGCGGCGAACCGCCCGGCGACGTGACAGTCGTCGGCACGGCCCGGTCAGCCGCCCGGAACGCCCGCTAACGCCTTCTTGGTGCGGACGTAGACCGTGCCCGGCCCGGCTCCGACCCGCTGGAAGTAGCCGGCCTCGGTCAGTTCCGTCAGGTCGGTCCTCGCCTGTCGCTCCCGAACCTCCCCGGCCACCAGCTTCAGATAGTCGGGCACCTTCACCTGCTCGCCGGGTCGTACTTTCTGCACCGCCGCCATCTGCCGGAGGTTCAGGTGGCTGCCGTTCGAGCTTCGCCCCGAGTCGCACGAGACGCTGCGGCCCGAGGGCGACTACCTCCGGCGGGCGTGGCAGCAGTCGGTCTACCCCCTCGCCCGGCGGATGGGGGTGCCGATCAACTTGCCCCCGGTGTCCCCGCAGCCGCACACCCACTTGCCGTTCGAGGGGTTCCAGTTCGCCAGGGAACACGGCAAGGGTAACGAGTACAACCACCGTGTCCTGACCGCCTTCTTCGTCGAGGGCCGGGACATCGGCGACATCGGCGTGCTGGCGTCGTTAGCCGGTGAGGTCGGGCTGGACCGGGCAGGGTTCGAGACGGCCCTTCGAGAGCGGGCGTACCGGGAGGTTCACCGGCGGGCACTGAGGCACGCCTACGAGGAGGCGGGCGTCACCGGCGTCCCGATGTTCGTGATCGGCGACCGGGTGCTGACCGGGTTGCAGGACAAGGAGACGTTGGAGTCGGCCATCGAGGCGGCACTGGCGGCGGGCCAGGGTGGTTGACAGGGACGCCCCGTTGCTCGTGGCGGCGGTGGCGACGAGCGGACGCCTGGCGACCTCCCGCAGCAGCAGGTACAACGCCCGGCTGGCGATCCCCATGCCCCAGAACGCCCGGCCGATCCAGTACCCGACGTGATCCCGGCCGGCCCTCGGGAAGCAGGAGATGATCCCGACCATCTCCTCGCCGACGAGGATCGCCCAGGCGGCGATGTTCGGGTCGGCCAGCGACTTCGCCCAATGCGAGTCGAACGCCTCCCTGGTCCGGGGGATCGTGACCGCCATCCGGTTCGAGTCCGGGTCGAGTTGCAGGTCGTACATCCGGGGCAGGTCGCCCGGCTCGACCGGCAGAAGTCGGACGAGGCCGCTCGCCGTCGGGGAGTCGTTCCCCAATCTCTGGGCGATGAGGTAGACGTGGGCTTCGGTGTACTGGTCATACTCCAGGTGGCGGCAGACGCAGCCCGCTCCGGCAAGGACTTGCAGTGTCCTGGGGATGCCGAGCTGGCGTGGTACATCGGCGGTCCCATGTACGAGTTCTGCTTCTCGTCCGGTGCGTCCGTCCCGCCCGTGGTGAAGACGAGTACCCCGCCCGCCGACAGCCCCCGGCACAGCTTCGTCAGGACCGTTTCCTGCTCGACCAGCGGGACGTGCCACACGCTGTCCCACGCCACGATCAGGTCATACGGCCGGGGCAGTTCCCACCGGCCGATATCGGAGTGGAACAGGCGGGCCTCCGGGTGACGGTCCCGAGCGAGGGCGATCAACGCCGGGGACACGTCGATGCCGTCCGTGCGGAACCCGTTCCGGGCCAACAGGTCGAGGCAGCGGCCCGCCCCGCACCCCACGTCCAGAGCCACACCCTTGTTCGTGACGAAGGCGACGGCCCGCTCGACCTGGGCGAACCCGTAGGTCGAGACATCGAGCCACTGGTCGGCGATCTGGTCGTAACTGGCGGCGACTTCTTCGGGGGTCATGCTTTCGTCTGCTCCACCAGATGCCCGGCCGTTCGCAGGGCGGCGACCGCCTCCGAGAACCGCTCGGCCTTCACCAACAAGTAGTCCGTGTCGAACGTCGAGAAGGTGAACACACCGACCCCGGCCCTCGCCACCGGCGAGGTCAACGAGGCCAGGACGCCGACGAGGGTGAACGGCATCGATCCGGCCAGCCGACTCCGCAATGACGCCGCCCTGCACACCGTCCCCGGGCCACGACGCCCGGGGCAACGGGGCCGCCGACACCGCAGCCCCTCAGCGACCAAGATCTCATCGATCCGGGTCCGCTTGATCCCGATTCCCCATGTGCTCGCTCAGGTAGGCTTGCAGCCGGTCCAGCGTCCACGACGCGAACGGCAGGCCCAAGGACTCCGGCTTGGTCAGGGAGGCGGCGACGACCTCGACCCGCTGCTCGGGGATGTAGGTATGCGGCCGGCCGGGCCGGGCGTGGTAGGTCAGCCCTCTGAACCCAGCCAATAGTCGCTCCCGCGGAGTGAAAGTGGAAACCACGCCAAGCGGAAGACCGACCGGGAGGACGCGCTGGCCGCCGCCCTGACCCGGGGGGCGGTCGTGAGGTGACCGCCCCCGCAACGGTGCGAGGGACGATGGCGTCGCTCCGCAGGCGTTATCATCCGAAAGGAGTGGGCTGACTCGTGCTCATACCGAGCAGCAAGCCACTCGTATTCTGACGCGATCGGTATGAGAGTTTTCTTCGTGGAGAGGCAGGTATTGGGTACCGGCACGCACATCCGTCCCCGGAGCGGAAGAGGATATCAACATGCCGAACTACTTCGTTACCACCCTTTTACGGGTGGCCATTTTTGAAAGTTTCGGGACTGGGATCCTGAACCCGCTCAAGGTCAACTTGCCTCGGAGGGGTTAGAACTTGTACTGGAACGCCGCCTGGATGCGGGAGTTCTCGCCCCTCTGCCCGTCCTTGTTCTTGCGGAACCCGTAGAGGTACTCCAGGCCGAACCCCAGCCGTTCCACCGGCAGCCAGATGATGTTCGCGGTCACGTAGTTCGCACGCTCGTAGGTGTTGCCCGGCAGGGTGTCGGTCAGGTCACTTGAGTCCTCGCCGTAGGTGAAGTTCGAGATCCACGTCATCGACCACCAGTGCTCGTAGGCGGCGAACCAGCCGAAGCTCGGGATCGCCCGGAACCCGTTGGCCGGGTCGAACGTGGCGTCGAGGCCCAGCCCGTTGACGTCGTTGAAGTACCGGTTGATGCCTCGGCCGGCCGCGAACTGCCCGAGGAACCGGCTCTTGGACAGCGGGGTCGCGCAGTCCCCGCTCCGCGGCGTGCCGGAGAGGGCGGCCCACGGGTGGAAGCTCCCGGTCAGGTTGATGCCGTAGCCCAGCTCGTCGAAGGCGGAGTCGCCGAACCCCGGCTGGAAGGTCAGCTTCCGCAGGATGCCGGCGACCTGCATGTGCCCGTTGTCCCCGGTGTACCGCAGGTTGGCGGTGAAGTCCGGCACGTCCTGGACGTTCCGCCCGACCCCGGGCGTGGTGACGATCCCGGACCCGGGGTTAACGATCCAGGCGCCGTTCTCGAGCCACTGGATGTCGGAGTACGGCTGCTCGATAGCGATCATGGCCCGGCCCCTCTCGCCGATGGGGGCGCGGAGGGCGAAGATCGGTTGCCGCATCAGCACCATTCCGCCGGGGCCCTGGTAGTCGATCACGCTCGGGTACACGTCGTAGTCCATGAACAGCGACGCCGCCTGGCCGATCAGGAACGGCCCGAAGTCGGCCCAGGCGAAGCGGAGCCGGAGCGGGAACGAACCGAATGCCCCTGACGTATTCCCGTTGAAGAAGTCCGTCTCGATCCGCGTCTTGAGGGTCCAGTCCAGGCTCTTGATCGGGGTCTCCGTGTCGAACCCGAGGCGGGTGTACCGCGGGGTGAGCACCGAGTTCTGGCCGCGCCCCTGCGGGACCGGAAGGGTCGCCGTTACAAAACTGTCGGTGCTACGCATCGGGCGGAAGTCGTAGATGGCGTCGAGTCGGACGATCCCGTACCACTTGTACTTCGTGTCCTTGAATCTGCCGGGGAGGAGAGCGGTCAGGTCCTGGACCGGTGGGTTCCCTTCGTAGGATTGCCCGCCGTTCGTGGCGGCCGGGGCGGTTCCCTGGGAGGCCTGGGACGGCGCGGGCCGCGACGACAGGAGCGGGTCCTCGGTAGTCGTGGACCCCGGCGAAGTTGTCTTCTTCGGTGCGGGCTGGGCCGGGGCGGGCCCCGGCGAAGGTGTCGGCGCCGGTGCGGGCTGGACCTGGACGGGGGATCCGCCGCCGGATACCGCTGGGTCGCCCGGGGTGTAGCCCGCACCGGCAGTGCCCGGCGGTAGGCCGGCGGGGGCGGCCGGCGGGAGCACGGGAGTCACCGGACGGACCACCGGCACCTCGGGCGTGGCCGGCGGGGCCGATTGACCCCACGCGGACGACGCCACCCCCAGGACGAGCACACCCGCGATGGCTCGCTTCCATCCGATGCGCTTGAGCGCCCCCATGAGATTCTCCACGGTAACCGTGCAGCAGTCGTCGGGAAAGACGGCATTACCGTGACAATCGGCACAGATTGCCACCGAATTCATTCCATCTCGGATTACTGGTGATGGACTGCTCTCAGGTCAGGGGTTACCGCGCGGACTTGGTCAACCGGGGTGGGGTAGGCGGGGGTGCGCAGTGGCGTCGAGTTGCGGGACGGTAGAGGGGGGTGGGAAACGCCCACACTGCGGGGCCGGGCGAACTTCAGCGATTCCGACAGGGTCGTCGAATATTTCAAGTCGTGATCCCGCGCATTCCGAATACTTCGACCAGCCGCGCAAGTTAGCAGGCGAACGCCCGCATCGAGAGGCCATCGCGTGTATCGATGCCTGCTGACTCTCACGTGGGCGGTAGGGCTCCTCGCACCCGCCACGGCCCAGCCGACCGGGGCGGTCCCGCAGCCGGGACCGGTCGATCGGCTCACCCTCCTGGAACAGCGGCAGGAAGACCTGGAGCGGGAGAACTCCGCCCTGCGGCTGTTGCTGGCGCCGATGAACCCTCCGGTGGCCGGACCGGCCGCGGTGGCGGCCCCCGTCCCGTGCCCGCCGGACGGGGCGGCCGCCCCGATGAACTTCATCGAACGACTCGGGACGTACTACAACCGTGGCTTCGTGCTCATGGAGTCCTCCGACCCCGGGCGCGTGCCGTTTAAACTCGTTGTCGGGAACTTCGCCCAGGTCCGCTACACCAATACGCAGCTCGACAGTCTCTCCTTCGTGGACCACCTGGGGGTCGTGCGGCCGGTCGATCCCCGCAACGACATCAGCTTCAGCCGCGACCTGCTCACCTTCAGCGGCTACGCGTTCGACCCCAAGCTGCAGTACTACCTCATCGTCTGGTCCTCGGGGTCGCTCGCCTCCGTCGTCGTGGCCGGGGGGGTGAGCTACGAGTTCGACAAGTCGTTCGTGCTGAACGGCGGCTATAACGCCCTGCCGGGATCGCGTTCGCTCACCGGTTCGTTCAAGGATCTGGCGGGGGTTGACCGCAGCATGGCGGATACCTTCTTCCGGCCCGGGTACACCCAGGGGGTCTGGGCGACGGGTGAGCCCCTCGAAAACCTGTACTACAACGTGATGGTCGGGAACTCGCTGAACACGCTGGAAATTGGCGCTGGGAAGATCGACGTCAACATGGCCTACTCGGGCAGTGTCTGGTGGGAGCCGTTGGGGAGTTACGGCCCCGGCCAGGCGTACAACGACCTGGAGAAACACTCGAACCCCGTCGTCCGCCTGGGCAGCAGTTTTACCCGTTCGCGAGAGGACCGATTTGCCGACGCCAGCAAGTCGGCCCCGGATAACATCCAGCTATATAACTCCGATGGCGTCCTCTTCTTCTCGACCGGCTCGTTGGCCCCTGGTGTGACCATCCAACTAGCCGATTATTCCATGTGGGCTATCGACGCCGGCTTCAAGTACGAGGGCCTGGCTCTTAGTAACTGTCCCATAAGGGGGGTTATGCCGCTGTGTGATATTGAAACACGGGATCGACCTCTTTCGGCTTCAGCCGGTTGAGCATGAGGTGAATCATGGCCAACTTGACGAACGCCTCGGAGGACTGCACGCTCTTCTCCCGGTCCCTCGTCAGCCGGCGGCACTTCCCCAGCCACGCGAAGGTCCGCTCCACCGTCCACCGGATCGGCAACTTGACCCACCCCTTGGACCCGTCCGGACGGCGAACGATGACTAGGTCCCACCGGGCGTTGTCCTCGACCCACTCAGACAGGGCGTTGCTCTGTTGAAATGTTCGTGATGTG
>DASSAT010000444.1:0-8089 GCA_035699305.1 Fimbriiglobus sp.
TCCACCCCTCACCCCCGGCCCCTCTCCCCAGCGGGGAGAGGGGAGAAAGGGTCGTCGAACCCCTCGACCGGAAAGAAGAAGGTATTGCCGACACAAGGGACGAACGCTACCGGCCGCAGGTCGCGGAACGCGAACCCGTACAGCCCGCCCTCGACGAACCAGTCCGGCAAGTTCAGGTGCCGGCCACGGTCAGCCTCGAACGCCGTCCGGGTCTGGTACGCGATGCAGCCGGTGAGTTCGCCGACCCCGACCACGCCGCCGCGCAACTCCGCCGCGGCTCGCAGTTCGGGGGTCGTCACCCAGGCCCACGCCTCGGGCCGGTCGTCGGGCACCTTGCCGGCGTGGATCAGCAGTCGGCCGCGGCGGGCCGTCGGCCACGTCCGCACCTCGACCGTCTTGACCCCCGCGGCCAACAGCGCCGCCCACGGTTGCTTCACGGAGAGCGCGTACCACATGATCGCAGTTCCAAGTTCCAGAGTTCCAAGTTCCAGAGCTCAGAAGTGTGGAACCTTGGAACTTGGAACTCTGGAACTTGGAACGTAATTGTCGGCCCTCGCCCGAATTTCGCGGCCCGTTTCCCCAGTGATCCGAGTTTGAGGAGCGGAGCGAAGTCCACGGTTTTGCCAAACGTCCGTTGTGAGCTAAAGAGTAAGTGAGCCGAAGTCCCACCCGACCCCGCCGGCCTGTCGGCCGCGGTGGGAACCGATCTGCTCGCCGGAAGCGTTGCCGATGCCGGTCCGTCTGGTCAGCCAGGAAGAACTGCCCGACCCGCTTAGGGGCTATAAGCTCAACAAGCGCATCGGTCGCGGCGGGTTCGGCGAAGTCTGGGAGGTCGAGGCCCCCGGCGGTCTGCTCAAGGCCGCCAAGTTCGTCTTCGGCGACCTGAACTCGACCGAGGCGGAGGAAGGCCGGCCGGCCGAGCAGGAGCAGAAGGCGCTCAACCGCGTCAAGGCGATCCGCCACCCGTACATCCTGTCGCTGGAACGGTTCGACGTCATCGACGGTCAGCTCATTATCGTGATGGAGCTGGCCGATCGCAACCTGTGGGACCGGTTCCGCGAGTGCCGCGCGCAAGGCCACCCCGGCATCCCCCGCGACGAGCTGCTCAACTACATGGAGGAGGCGGCCGAGGCGCTGGACCTGATGAACAACCATCACCAGATCCAGCACCTGGACATCAAGCCGCAGAACATCTTCCTGGTCCACAACCACGTCAAGGTGGCGGACTTCGGCCTGGCCAAGTTGATGGAGAAGGCCGAGGAGTCCGTCACCGGCGGGATCACCCCGGTGTACGCCGCCCCGGAGACGTTCGGCGGCAGGGTGTCGCGGTTCTGCGACCAGTACAGCCTCGGCATCGTCTACCAGGAGATGCTCTCCGGCACCCGGCCGTTCAACGGGTCGAACACCAAGCAGCTGCTGCTCCAACATCTGAACGCGCCGCCCGAGTTGAACTCGCTGCCCGAGTCCGACCGGTGGATCGTCGGCCGCGCCCTGAGCAAGGAGCCGAACGACCGCTGGCCGACCTGCGCGGACATGGTCCGCGCCCTGCGCCGCGCCGACGACGCCCCGGCCACGGTCGCCGATCTGGGCCGCGCCAAGCCCGACACCCCGCTGCCGGGCGCCGGCGGGTCGCGCCGCGCGGCGACGCCCAAGCTGGGGTCCGGCGTCATCCAGTACCCGTCGCCGGTCGGGTCCGGGGGCGTCGCCACGACCTCGCGGCCGCTGGTCACGCCCCGGCTGGTCACCCCGCAGGCGGCGTCCGGCGGCAACACCCCGGCCCACACCCTGCAACGGGCGCAGGTGTTCCAAACCGGGCGGATGAGCACGCTGGGCATCGCCCCGCCGGAGAAGACCGGCGACGGGGTGCTCTTCCCCGCCCTGGTGGTGGCCGTCGGCGCGACCGGGCTGGCCGTGCTCAAGAAGCTCCGCCAGCTGGTCCGCGACCGGTTCGGCAACCCGGAGTTGGTGCCGACGCTGCGGTGCCTGTACCTGGACACCGACCCGGACGCGGTCGCCGCCGCCACCCAGGGGCCGGACGCGCTGTCCGGCCGGGAGGTGATCCTGGCCCGGCTCAACCGCCCGGCCCACTACCTGCAAGACAACCCGTTGCCCAACGTCGAGGCGTGGCTGCCGCCGGGCCTGCTGTACCGGCTGCCGAAGAACCCCGGCCCGGCCAACGGGGTGCGGGCGTTCGGCCGGCTGGCGTTCTGCGACAACTACCGCACGATCGCCCAGCGCATCCGCCAGGAGATCGAGACATTCCTGACCGACGACCCGCTGGACCGGGCGGCCGAGGCGACCGGGCTGGGGGTGCGGACCAACCGGATGCGGGCGTACGTCCTGGCCGGGCTGGGCGGGGGCACCGGGTCGGGCATGGCGGTGGACCTGGCCTACGTCCTCAAGCACGAGCTGCGCGGGGTCGGCTACCGCAAGCCGGAGGCGGTCGGGGTATTGCTGCTGCCGCCGGCCGACAAGTCGGCGGCGAAGTCGTTGGCCCTGGCCAACACCTGCGCCGCCCTGACCGAGGTGCACCACTTCGCCAGCGGCAACCGCTACCAGACCCGGTTCGACGCCAACGAGGCGCCGGTCCTGGACACCGAGGGGCCGTTCGCCCGGTGTGCCGTCGTGCCGCTGCCGCGGGCGCCCAAGGAGCGCGACCAGAGCCGATCCTACGGACTGGCGGCCCGGGTGCTGTACCTGGAGCTGCTGACCCCGGCTGGGCGGGTGGCCGACGACGCCCGGGCGGTGTACGTCGCCGACCCCGGCCGCGGCGCCGCTCTGGCCCAGCCGTTCGGGCTGTACCGGCTGACCTGGCCGCGGGTCGAGCTGGTGGCGGCCGCCGCCCGGCGGTTCAACCAGCGGTTGTTGCAGCGGTGGGCGGGCAAAGAAGCGGGCCACCTCAAGGAGCCGATCGGCACCTGGCTGGCCGAGCAGTGGAGCAAGCTCCAACTTGACCCGACGGCCGTCGTCGCTCGGTTCGACCGGGTGGTCCGGGACCAGCTGCGGGAGGAGCCGGAGGCCGCCTTCGACGCGATCGTGGACGGGCTGCGGACCCGCACCCCCGGGTCGTCGCGGACGGCCGCGGCCGCTGCCTGCGCGGTCCTCGACCAGCTGCTGAAGCTGGTCGGCAAGCCGGACGCCGAGCGGGAGGCGCCGGGGTCGCTGGAGGTGGCGGTCCAGGAGCGAGAGAAGAAGCTGGTCGCCGAGATCGAGCGGAGCCTGGCGGCGATGGCCGTCGCCTTCATCGAGCAGCCGCAGTACCGGCTGGCCGGGGCCGAGGAGGCGTTCACCCAGATCTGCGACCTACTGCGGACGACGGTCGCCGAGTTGGAGAAGAACCGCCGGGTGCTCAACCGGGAGGTCCGCGAGCTGTACCTGCGGCTATTCCACCTGATCGGCGGGCTGGGGTCGTCGTCCGGGCTGGGGGCGCTGAACATGTTCAAGGCGGCCATCCCCGGCGAGCTGATCGACGGGCTGCGGACGTACCCGGTGCGGCGGATGCGGCTGGCCCAGTTGGACGCCGCCCTGTCGGCCTACCGCACCCTGCTGGCGAACATCCCCGAGTACATCCGCGACGTCAACTACTGCCGGACCCGGCTGGGCGAGATGAGCCAGGCGCTCGGCGCGCAGGCAGCCGCCGACGTCGGCATCGGACCGGGGCGGATGGTCCTGCCCGAGGGCTGCCAGACCCTCGACGACGCCGCCGACCAGTTCCTCGGCTCCCTGCCGCCGGAGGACATCCTGTCGTTCGACCAGAAGTTCCAGAAGGACCTGGCCGCGAAGTTCCGCGGGCTGGCCAACGTCTGCCTGACCAAGGACAAGGTGGACGACTTCCTCGACCTGCTGACGGGCATGGCGCGGGCGTTCATCGACGAGCGGATGGAGCGGACCGACCCGGCGACGATGATCTTGCGGTGGCGCGGGGACGGAGCGGAGGCGAGCAAGCTGCTGGCCGAGGCGTACGCCGGGGCGGCCCCGGCGCTTTCGGTCGAGACGGCGGCGGCCGACACGGTCGTCCTGGCCGCCCCGGTGGGAGAGGCGGGGGACCGGCTGCGGCAGCTGGCGGCCGAGGCCTGCCCGGGGGTGGCGTTCGTCCCGGCCCCGCTGGCCGACGACGTGCTGATCTACCGCGAGCAGCCGCTGGCCGAGCTGTCCGAGCTGCCGCAGATGATCGACGTCGCCCGCGAGGCGTACGACTCCCAGATCGCCAGCGAGCAGACCCCGCACAGCCGCATCGACCTGGCCTGGACCGTGCCCGGGACCGGGTAGTCAGAGGTCAGGAGTCAGAGGTCAGAGATCAGAAGTCGGAGGTCAGAAGTCAGAAGTCAGAAATCAGATGCCAGAATGCAAGCAGTGAAGTCTCTGACCCTGACCTCCGACTTCTGACCTCCGACTTCTGACCTCCGACTTCCGACTTCTGACCCTCTGACCCTCTGACCCCCGACTCCTGGTTGCCCAATGGCCGTCCGATTCGAGAGCCAGGCCGAGCCGATCACCGGGTACCGCCTCATCGAGCGGCTCGGCAGCGGCGGCTTCGGCGAGGTCTGGAAGGCGGAGGCGCCGGGCGGCATCTTCAAGGCCATCAAGATCATCCACGGCGACCTGCGGCACCGCGAGAACGACGCCTTCCGGTTCGCCGAGCAGGAGCTGAAGTCTCTCAAGCGCGTGCAGGCGGTCCGCCACCCGTACCTGCTGGCCCTGGACCGCTACGACGTGGTCGAGGGCCGGCTGATGATCGTGATGGAGTTGGCCGACTGCAACCTGTGGGACCGGTTCCGCGAGTGCCGCCGCAAGGGGCACCCCGGCATCCCCCGCGACGAGCTGCTCCAGTACATGGCCGAGGCGGCCGAGGTGCTGGACCTGATGAACGACCAGTTCCAGCTCCAGCACCTGGACATCAAGCCGCAGAACCTGTTCCTCTTGTACAACCACGTCAAGGTGGCGGACTTCGGCCAGGTCAAGGACTTGCAGGGGGTGCTGGCGTCGGTGACCGGCGGCATCACCCCGGTGTACGCCGCCCCGGAGACGTTCGACGGGTTCGTGTCGCGGTTCTGCGACCAGTACAGCCTGGCCTGCGTCTACCAGGAGCTGCTGACCGGCGAGCGGCCCTTCGACGGCACCACGATGCAGCAGCTCTTGTTGCAGCACATCCAGATGCCGCCGAACCTGTCCTCGTCGCCGCCGTCGGACCGGCCGGCCCTGCTCAAGGCGCTGGCGAAGAAGGCGGAGGACCGGTTTCCGAGCATCAGCGCCATGGTCCAGGCGCTGCGGACCGGGGCGATCCTGCCCTCGCGGGAGACCGTGTCGCTCGGGTCGTCGTCGCTGATCGAGCCGGCGCCGCAGCCGCCGGTGACGGGCGGATCGACGCTCCGCGAGGCCGCCCACGACTCCACCCCGATCCCGGCCCCGCGGCCGATGACCGAGACCTCGCCGCCGCCGCGGCGGCTGGCTCCGCCGGAGGTGACCGGCCCCGGGACGCTGCGGCCGGCGCTGGTGATCGGGCTGGGGTACTCCGGGCTGGGTGTGCTGGCGAAGTTCCGCAAGCTGGCGTCCGACCGGTTCGGCGCGCCGGAGAAGCGGCCGCTGATCCGCGTCCTGGCCGTGGACACCGACCCGGACGCGGCCGCGGCGGCGACCGGGATTCGCCCGGACGAGCAGTTCTGCGCCCGGTTGCAGCGCGCCGGGCACTACCTCAAGCCGCGGCTCAACGGGCGGACGCTGCTGGAGGGGTGGTTCGACCCGCAGCTGCTCTACCGGCTGCCGCGAAACCCGCACACGATGGGATTGCGGGCGTTCGGCCGACTGGCGTTCTGCGACCACTACCGGCCGCTGATGCAGAAGCTCGACGCGGAGCTGGACGCCTGCCTCGACCCGCAGGCGCTGGCCGACTCCGAGCTGGCGACCGGGCTGTCGGTGCGGACCAACCGGCCACGGGTGTACGTCGTCGCCGGGCTGGGCGGCGGGACCGGCGGCGGCATGTTCCTGGACGTGGCCTACGCGGTCCGGGAGCGGCTCCAGCGGCTGGGCTACGAGCCGGACGTGGTCGGGGTCCTGCTGGCGCCGCCGGACGACCCGGACGAGGAGGTGGCCCCGCAGGCGCAGGCGAACACCTACGCCGCCCTGACCGAGTTGCACCACTACAGCCGGCCGGAGACGGCGTACCTCGCCAACCACGACGACCGGGACGCGGCGATCCGCGACACCGGGCCGCCGTTTGCGCAGGTGGTGCTGCTGCCGGGGCTGCCGCATCCGCCGGGGTCGCTGCCGGGCGGCTCGACGGTCGTGACCATCCGCACGTCGGGGACGGTGCCCGCCGCGCAGGTCGCCCGCGGGACGGCGGCGGTCCGCGCCCCGGGCGGCCGGCCCGGGAGCGGGCCGCGTGATGCGGCCCCGGTGCGATCGGCAATCGAGCCCGACGCCGCCGGCCCGGACCCGCTGGCCGCGGCCGCCGAGTTCCTGCGGCTGGACCTGTTCGCGCCGGTCGGCCGGCTGGTGGAGGAGACGTGCCAGCCCGGCGTCCGGCCGCCCGGCGCGGTCCGCACGTTCGGGCTGGGGCGGGTCGGCTGGCCGCGGGCGGAGGTGGTGGCCCGGGCCGCCCGGCTGGTCGCCCCGGTGCTGATTAACCACTGGGTCACGCCGGACCCGCAGCAGGTGCGGCAAGTGATCCCGACCTGGGCGGTCGAGCAGTGGACGCGGCTGGGGCTGGACCCGACCGTACTGACGGTGCGGCTGACCCACGCCGCCGACACGGCCGCCGGGGGGCGGGTCGAGCAGCTGATCGCCGCCGCCACCGATCCACTGGTCCCGACGGGCTGGCGGCAGCGGCCGCCGGAGCCGACGCGGGTGTCGGTGGTGCTCGACCAGTTACAGAAGCTGCTCGGCCGGGTGGGCGGCCCGCCGCGGACGTTCACCCCGCTCGAACAGGCGGTCGTGAACGCGGCCGACGACTCCATCGTCCAGGTGCTCTCCGAGTTGACCGAGTTGTTCCCGTCGCTGATCGAGACGCCGATGTTCCGGCTGGCCGGGACCGAGGAGGCGATCCGCCAAGTGCTGGCGCTGGTGGACCGCGCCCGGCTGCGGTTCGAGCACCAGGCGACGGAGTTCGAGGCCCAGTCCGCGGCGGCGTTCGAGTTGCTCTCCGTCCACACCAACTACCAGCGCGGCGCCCGCAAGCTGGCCGTTGCCGAACTCACCAAGGCGCTGGCCCAGTTCCCGACCGGGCAGTACAAGGCGGTGCTGACCCACGGGGTGGTGCGGGCGTACCGCCGGGTGCGCGACCGGCTGTCGGAACTGCTGACCGAGGTGTCCGGCGGCCGGGTCCGGGTGGAGGGGTTCCGGCCGAAGCTCAAGACGGAGGCGGAAGTCCCCGCCCCGCCCGCGGCCGCGAGCGAGGTGCTGCCGGCCGGGTGTGCGAGCACCGAGGACGCGGCCCAGACGTTCCTGCGGTCATTGACCGACGAGGACCTGGTGGCCCTGGACGCCCGGGTGCAGGAGGGGCTGGAGCGGGCCTTCGGCGGGCTGTACCAGGCGTGCCTGAACTCGGGCGACGGCCTAGACGGGGTGTTGCGAGTGGTCCGGGAGGAGGTGCGGGCGTACCTCGACGACCGGGTCGGCCCCGCGGACCTCGGGGCGATGCTGATGCGCCGCCACGGAGACGAGCGGGCGACAACGGCCGGGCTGGCGCAGACGTTCGAGACGGCGGTCCCGGCGCTGATCGGCTCCGGCCCGTGGACGAAGGACGGGGTGGCGGTGCTGGCCGGCCCCAACGGCCCGGTCCGGCGGATGGCCGTGGCAGCGGCGCCGGACGCGGTAGTTGTGGACGCCCGGGACGAGGTGTTGCTGTACCGGGAGTACCCGCGGGTGCCGCTGGCCGCGGTCCCGCAGCTAGGCCCAGCGTGGGCGGCAGCCTACAGCGCCGCCCCCGAGGCGCAGCAGGTCTCCCCGCACGCCCGTATGGACGTCACCCGCTGGACCGACGTGGACTCGTAGGGGCGAGGGGCAAGGGGCGAGGGGCAAGGGAAGAACTCGTAGGGGCGAGGGGCAAGGGGCGAGGGGCAAGGGAAGAACTCGTAGGGGCGAGGGGCAAGGG
>DASSAT010000445.1:0-4712 GCA_035699305.1 Fimbriiglobus sp.
CCGACGCGACGGCGAAGCGGGACCAGACCTGGGAAAAGCTATCGGCCGACTGGCACGCCGGGCTGGCCGAGGTCGGCGCCGCGTGCCGGCACCTGGCCGACTTCGGCGCCCAGCGGTTCCCTCCGTGGGTGGAGGTGGCGAAGCCCGACTACCCGCTGCCGACGCAGGTGCCGCCGGGTGTGTGGTTCGGCGCGTTCGACGTGGACCTGTACGCCCTGCCGGACGGGATGCCGTTCGACCCGCGGCTGAACCCCGCCGACCCGCTCCAGGCGACCGTCCCGGCGTACCTGCCGTTCCCGGACAACTGCTCGGTGCTATTGAAGGCCCAGGACGAGGGCCGAGCCGCGGCGGTCAACGCGCTCCAGTCGATGATGCTGCGGTTCCTGACCGGTCTGCCGCCGGGGAAGGTGCGCTTCACCATCATCGACCCGGTCGGCCTCGGCGAGAACTTCGCCGCGTTCATGCACCTCGCGGACCACGACGAGAAGCTGGTCACCAGCCGCATCTGGACCGAGCCGCCGCACGTCGAGCAGCGGCTGGCGGACCTGACCGAACACATGGAGAACGTGATCCAGAAGTACCTCCGCAACCAGTACAAGTCTATCGAGGAGTACAACCAGGCCGCTGGTGAAGTGGCGGAGCCGTACCGGGTGCTGGTGATCGCCAACTTCCCGACCAACTTCACCCCGGACGCGGCCCGGCGGCTGGTCAGCATCATGTCCAGCGGCCCGGCCTGCGGCGTCTGCACGCTGGTCAGCGTGGACACGAGGGCGGCGATGCCGCGTGACTTCCGGCTCGCGGACCTGGAGCAGGTGGCGTTCAACCTGCGATGGTCCGGCGCCGACTTCCAGCCGGCTGACCCGGACCTGGCCGCGTTCCCGCTACGGACCGACGCGCCGCCGACGCCGGAGGTGATTGCTGGTGTGGTCCGCCGGGTGGGGCGGGGGAGCGTCGAGGCGGCGCGGGTGGAGGTGCCGTTCGAGTACATCATGCCGCCGGCGGACAAGGTCTGGTCGGCGAGCGCCGCCCGCGGCTTCGACGTGCCGATCGGCCGCGCCGGGGCGACCCGCCGGCAAGTGCTTTCGCTCGGCAAGGGGACCGCGCAGCACGCCCTCGTCGCCGGCAAGACCGGCTCGGGCAAGTCCACGCTCCTGCACGCGCTGATTACAAACCTCGCCCTGACCTACGGCCCGGACGAGGCGGAGCTGTACCTGATCGACTTCAAGAAGGGCGTCGAGTTCAAGGCTTATGCCCAGCACCAGTTGCCGCACGCTCGTGTCGTCGCCATCGAGAGCGAGCGCGAGTTCGGGCTAAGCGTGTTGCAGCGGCTCGACGGGATTCTGCGCGAGCGTGGAGACGCATTCCGGGATGCAGGCGTTAACGATCTGGCAAGTTATCGAGAGTGGTTGAAGTCCCAAAGCCCACCCACTGCCGTGGGTGGGCTTGCGCCCCGAATCCTTCTCATCGTGGACGAGTTCCAGGAGTTCTTCACCGAGGACGACAAGCTCGCGCAGGAAGCTGCGTTGCTGCTCGACCGCTTGGTCCGCCAGGGCCGCGCCTTCGGCGTCCACGTCCTGCTCGGCTCCCAGACACTCGGCGGCGCCTATTCGCTGGCCCGCAGCACCATCGACCAGATGGCCGTCCGCATCGCTCTCCAGTGCTCCGAGGCCGACGCGCAGCTCATCCTGAGCAAGGACAACACTGCGGCGCGCCTGCTCAACCGCCCCGGCGAGGCGATCTACAACGACGCCAACGGTCGCGTCGAGGGCAACGACCCGTTCCAGGTGGTCTGGCTCGACGAGGACCGCCGCGAGGAGTTGCTGAGCAGCCTCCACGGCCGTGGCAACGGCAAGCAGTACCCGCCGCCGCTGGTCTTCGAGGGCAGCACCAACGCCGACCTGACCCGCAACGACCACCTGGCGAAGCTGATCGCCACATCGGCCGATCAACTCCCGCAGACGCCGCCGACGGCTTGGCTCGGCGAGGCGATCGCCATCAAGGACCCGACCACCGCCGTCTTCCGCCCGCAGTCGGCCGCGAACCTCCTTCTCCTCGGCCAGCACGAGGAGGCGGCGCTGGGTCTCCTCAGCGCGTCGCTGGCCGCCCTCTCCGCCCGGCTGCGGTCGAACGGCAAGACGTTCACGGTGATCGACGGCACCCCGGACGACTCCGAGCACGCCGACTTCCTGCGGAACGCGGCCACCGCCCTCGGCCTGTCGGACGCGGTGGTCGATCGCTCGGGACTGGCCAACGCGATCAACGAGGTAGCCGCCGAGCTAACCCGCCGGCAGAACGGCGAGACGGCCGACCGCTCGCCGCGGTTCCTGGTCGTCCACGGCCTGCAACGTCTACGCGAGCTGCGAAAGCCGGAGGACGATTTCGGCTTCGGCCGCAAGGGCGAGCGGCAGGCGACGCCCGGCGAGCAGTTCGCCGCGATCCTCCGCGACGGCGCGCCGCTGGGCCTCCACGTCATCTGCTGGTGCGACACGCTGACGAACCTGCAACGCGCCCTCGACCGGCAGGCGCTACGGGATTTCGCGCTGCGGGTGCTGTTCCAGATGAGCCCGGCCGACTCCAGCAACCTGATCGACTCCCCCGCCGCCAGCCGCCTCGGCCGCAACCGCGCCCTGTACGTCGAGGAGGGCACCGAGCGGCCGGAGAAGTTCCGCCCCTACGGCCTGCCGGCAACGTCCTGGCTGCGCAAGGTGGGCGAGCAACTTACCGGCGTGCAATCCGCGGGGCCCGTTTCATAGTTCGAGCTGTGTCCGGTGTTGTTCTCGATTATTCTGAACAGCACTCCGCGGGGCGCCCTGGATGCGGCGGTTCAAGTAGATCGAGTGGAACTTGCAGAAGATCGCCGCCCACGCCCTCTCGACCGAGGAGGTGGAGGCGGCGTTCGACCGCGTGTACAGCCTCCGGGAGCGCCGGGACGGCACCTACCGGATGTTCGCTGAGGTCCCGTCCGGCCGCCGGATCTGGGTGATCTGGCGGTACGACCGGGAGGACGACGAGATCCCGGACGTGTTCGGCGAGTTGGCCGACCCGGCCATCTTCGTCATCACCGCTTATTGACCGAGATACACCGATGACCACTCCGACCCCGGACACCCGCAGCCCTCAGCGGCGGGCGCTCGACGAGCAGATCGCGTCCGAGCCACAGCTCGCGCCGCCGGACCTGCCGCCCGGCGCGACCGCCTCGCCGGTTGAGGCACATCTAGGTCCGCGCCGTCGCCCCCTGGCCGTGGCGGGGGTGGTGGAGAACGGCTTGGTCCGCCCTCTGGACCCCGGTGTGAAGTTGCCGGAGCATACACGGGTCATCATCGTGACGACCGAGAGTGGCTGAGACGGCGGAGGGCGCAACGATGAGTAACGCCAGTGCATGGGCTGGCTGTCGGTGGGTCGGCCCCTTCCGACTCCGGGATTACTTGGAGCGGTCCATCGACCCGGACCTTGAATGGCCGCCCGAGGCGGCAGGCGTGTACGTCGTCAGCCGCGACCCGTGGGCAGGAGAGCCGTCGCCCGCCTGTCGGGTTCTGTATGTCGGGGGCAACCCGCACCGACCCAAGTTGCTCCGCAATCGCATCGGGTTCCTGGTCAAGGACATGCTCGGGTTCTGGGGCGATGAGGCCGGAAGCCACAGCGGCGGACAGTCCATTTGGAATTGGTGCTTCGACAACCGGGTCCATCCGCTTGACTTGTACTTGGGCTGGGTCGTCGGTATCGAGTGCGGCCGCTGCATCGAGACGGACTTGTACAACCGACTTCAGCCGCAGCTGAGTCACAAGGTGCCCGCTCGGTGTCCGGGACATATCGCAGTCGGGGCCGAGGAATAGCGCATAATCACCCAGCTCGGTTCCGCTTGAGCCGCCGCCCGCCGTCGGTCTACAATCCGCCGTTCGTTGGGAGGGCGAGGCTCCTGCCGAGCCGGAGCTTCGGCTCGGCAGGAGCCTCGCCCTCCCAAGAAGA
This sequence comes from Fimbriiglobus sp., assembly GCA_035699305.1. Taxonomy (GTDB): domain Bacteria; phylum Planctomycetota; class Planctomycetia; order Gemmatales; family Gemmataceae; genus DASSAT01. The sequence continues at coordinate 3,967 of DASSAT010000445.1, forward strand.
AGCCACCCGACCGGAACGGAGGCCGGGCTGCAGAAGCCGTCACTTCCCCACGTCGCGGTGCTGGGGGCCGGGCCGGTCGCCCTCGAAGCGGCACTCTACGCGAAGGCCGCCGGCCCGGGGGGGCACCCAGCTGGTCATCGGACCCCGCGGGGCGGTACACCTGGAACGGTGATGCTTCGATGCGAGTCGGTCTGAGTTGTCATTTCGCAAACGGCGGCGGGAGGTCGTCGGACTGGCGGTCGGCGGGCCGGGACCCCGGCTCACAGGACCGGCTCATTCAGGTCGGCACCCCCATCCGCGGCAGGAGCCAGACCTGAAGGACAAACCACGCCGCCGCGAAGGCGAGCAGGACGAGCACTTCCATCCGGTTACTCTTGGTAGGATTCGGCGGCATCGTAGCCCCCGGTCATCATTGCCCGATCCCTTAGAGGCCCGGCAGCCCGGACCGGATTCGGTTTTCGCTCACCACCCGAGCTTGGTGCGGAGTTGTTCCAGCCCGCCGGCCAGGGCGGCGTCGGGCGTCGGGTAGGTGGTCCCGTCGTCGAGCCGCCGGCCGTTGACCGTCTGCGTCACGGCGCAGGCGAGCTTCCCTTCGGCCGGCGTGGCGTCCAGCCGGTACTGCGGCTGACCGTCGAGCATCACGAAGACGACGTGCTCGACAACGCCCGGCCTGAGCGACCCGCTCCGCAGCGTCAGCCAGTCCGGCACCGTCATTAAAGCAACCCCTCCCCCGGCCCCTCCCCGAA
>DASSAT010000446.1:0-2720 GCA_035699305.1 Fimbriiglobus sp.
CCGACCTCGCTGGGCGGGCCACCGTGGTCGGGTCGGCGGACGGCCGGACCGCGTGGGTGCTCGCCCCGGAGGCCGACGACCGCGGCCGACACCTTCGCGTCCGCTGCGTCACCGACGGGAAGCTGACCGCCGATACCGTCGTCCCGCTCGCCGGCGAACTGGCGGGCCGGCCGGTGGCGCTGGGCAGGTCGGTCCTCATCCCGGTGGCCAACGGTTACGTCTACCGCTTCACCCCGGGCGACTCGCAGTTAATGGTCGGCCCGTTGTGGCGCGGCGACGCATCCGGCGAGAAGCCGCAATGCTACCTCACCCCGCTCGGGGCGGACGAGTTCCTCGCCACCAACGGCGGCCGCCGGTTCCTGCGCTGGCGGTGGCCGGTGGGAATGAAACACGAGAAGGCCGGCGGCTACTGGGAAGCGCGGGAGCCGATCGCGGTGCCCGTGGCGGTGGTCGGACCGGCCGATCGACTTCAGTTCCTCTCGCTGGACGTGACTGGGATGGCGTTCCTGTTCGACGCCGACAAGCCTGGGACCGTCCCCGTCCGCCGCTGGCACGGCGGTGGGGACAAGCCGAAATCTAAGGATGGGCAAGCCGACACAGGGCGGACGGACGAAGATAAGCCCGCTATCCCACCGGGCAAGCCGGCCGGGCCGCCGATCACCGTCGCGGCTGGAGGCCGGACACTGGTCGTCTACTCGATCGAAGGCAAACACCTGGTCGCCCTCGACCCGGCCCAGGCCGAGCCGGCCTGGGTGAGACGGGAGTTGGCGCCGCCCGCGGCCGGTGCCCTGATCGGGTGGAACGCATCCGGCAGCCGGCTGATCGTTACCGACCAGGCCGGGCAGGTCATCGCGCTCGACGCCGCCACCGGCAAGGACCTGGCGCGGTCGCCGGTCCCGCCTGCCGGGACGATCGCCGTGGCCCCGGCGATCCCGCTTGGGGCCGGGGCACTTGTGGTCCTGGCGGACGGCTCCGCCGCGACCGTCCCCTTGCCGTCGGCCGGCCCGAACGACTGATCCTGCCACGCCGCAATCACGTCCGCGCGAGACCGCCGTGTCCGGCGGTCTCGGTTTGTTTCCCCTGGGAATCAGCCCGCCGGCCGGAGTCGAGAAAGCCGACGGGCCGGGCGATTCGCCCCGGAATCCCGGTGCCTTTAGCCGAACCTGCGATTTGACACGGTAGGGGAGCGTACTACGGTTGGGGCGAGAGTGACCCGCCGGTGCCGTTCCCGTGTCGCCGGGCGGGGCTCTACGAACCTGGAGAATCCGATGCTCGGCAAGCTCGCCCGAAGCGCCGTGGTGTTCCTGGAACGGGAGGAGGGCCCGACGGCGGTCGAGTACGCCGTCATGCTCGCCCTCATCGTCGTGGTCTGCATCGCGGCCATCACCGCGATCGGGACCAACGCCAACAGCACGTTTGGCAACATCGCGCTGAACACCGCTGTCAGCGGGTCGTGAGTCGGAGTGGCAGGATTGGACCAACGGTCGGGCCGCGCGGGGACGTGGTCCGGCCGGTCGGTGAGTCGCCTGTGTTTCGTTTCCACACTGTCCCGGAGATCGTTCGATGCGCGCTATCAAGAACGTGGTCGAGTTCCTGAAGAAGGAAGATGGCCCGACGGCGGTCGAGTACGCCGTCATGCTCGCCCTGATCATCGTGGTCTGCATCGCGGCCATCACCGCGATCGGCACCAACGCCAACAGCACCTTTTCCAAGGTCGGCTCGACGCTGGGCGCCACCGCCAGCTAATGACCTGTGACCGTGGCCGGCCCCCGGCCAACCGCACCGGGCCGGGCCGAGCAATCGGCTCGGCCCGGTGTCGTGTTCCGAGGACCGCCGCCTGACGCCTGCTCCCCCTTCGTGCCCCCGAGGTATCCACGATCATGGCGAACGACCTGACCGCCGCCCCCGTACCGTCCGTCGCCCCCGTCAAGACCGACGATCTGGGCCTGGACCGGGCGTTCCTGATGAGCATGGCCCGGGTGCCGCTCATCGCCGTTCTGTGGGTGGCTGCCGCCATGGCCGCCTCCCTCGCCGTCGAGGCGTTCGGCTGGCACGTCCGGGGGGTCAACCTCGGTCCGCTGGCCGTCATCTGCTTCGGCATGTTGTTGGCCGCGTTCATCGACGGCTACGCCTTCAAGGTGCCCAACTGGTGCACCCTGTCGCTGGTGGTCAGCGGCTGGTATCTGGGCATCCTGCACGACTGCGGGGTGACCGTCCCCGGGGTCGGCGGATTCGCGGCCGCGTTCGCCGGCACCGTGCTCGGGTTCGTGCTGCTGTTCCCCGCGCTGGCCATCGGCGGGATGGGCCAGGGGGACGTGAAGATGACGATGGGGTTCGGGTCGTGGGTGGCAGCGTACTTCGGCATCGGCGTCGGGGCGACGGTCCTGCTCTGGTCGTTCGCCATCGGCGTCATCATCGGCGGCGTGTTCGGGCTGGTGATCATGGCCCTCCGCCGGCAGTTCTACAAGAACGCGTCGAACTTCCGCGAGATCCTCCGCGACCTCCAGGTGATGGTAACGGCCGGCCCCGGCAAGGCAGCCGAGCGGGCCAACACCCGCCGCAAGGACTGGTGGCGGCTGCCCTACGGGGTGCCGCTGTGCATCGGGTTCGTCGGCTACCTGGCGTTCGACCTGTACCGGTTCGTCGCCCTGGGTCAGTAGCCGCTTTGCCCGATAGGAATGCCGGGTCTTGTAGGGTGGGCCGAGTCTTCGAGGCCCACC
>DASSAT010000447.1:0-8392 GCA_035699305.1 Fimbriiglobus sp.
GGCGCAGAGGAAGACTTGAGTTCAAGACAGTCTTCAACCCTGCCTTCTCTCTGCGCCCTCCGCGCCCTCTGCGGTGAATCCTTTGTGTTAGTACTCCTGAAGTAAGAGTGTCCCGTCGGCGGCGAACCAGCCCTGGACGTCGATCTGGTAGACGCCGTCGGAGTGCGCGGCGAGGTAGCGCACCGCCTCCAGGCACAGCCGGTCCAGCGTCGCCTCGTCGGCGTGGTCGAGCGGCCGCCGAAGGGTGACGAGCTGCTTTGTCTGGACGACATGCTGCATCAGCACCGGGCTGTTCGGGCTGAAGTCCATCGTCTCCAACTCGGCGGCGTAGGCGTTCAGGTCGTCGCGCAGGTCGTCCTCCTTCGCCAGGTATCGGCCAAGCTGCACCGGTGTGCCGCCATCGGGCAGGACCAGATCGCCGGCCGTCCAGCCGAGGTCGTCGCCCTTGAAGTGCGGCGTCACCGGCAGCGACAGCGCATACAGGTGTTCGACCAGCTTGGCCGGAGACACCGGGGTGTCACTCAGCGAGAAGACGCGATACCACATGGCTGGAGTTCCGAAGCGATGGCACGCGGATGACGCGGATTCCAGCGCGGATGAAACGCGGATCAGACGGCAGGATTGAAAGAGATCAGACGAGTTCCGCTCCCATCCCGTCTTTATCCCTGACTTTTATCCGCGTTCATCCGCGCTGGAATCCGCGTCATCCGCGTGCCATCGCTTAAATCTTCCGCTTGCCGGCGACGTACTTGGCCGGCTCCGGCTCGCCGACCACCTTGACCAACTCCTCGACGATGTCGTCGGACGACTTCCCTTCGGCCTGGGCCTGGAAGTTCGCCCCGACCCGGTGCCGTAGGACCGGCACCGCCGCCCGCTTCACGTCATCGACCGCCACGGTGAACCGACCGTCCATCGCCGCGAACGCCTGTCCGGCCCGCACCAGATATTGCCCGGCCCGCGGCCCCGCACCCCAGTCCACCATCCGCTTCACGAAGTCCGGCGCCGACGGGTCCTTCGGCCGCGTCGCTCGCACCAGCTTGACCACATACTCGGTCACGAAGTCCGACACGGGCACCGACCGCACCAGCTTCTGCAGGTTGACGATCGCCTTGCCGGTCATCACCTTCGCCAACTCCGGGGCGTCGTCCTTGGCGGTCATGCTGATGATCCGCTTCTCCTCCTCCAAGGACGGGTAGTCCACCCTCACGTTGAACATGAACCGGTCGAGCTGCGCCTCAGGCAGTGGGTAGGTGCCCTCCTGCTCGATCGGGTTCTGGGTGGCGATGACGAAGAACGGGTCGGGCAGCTTGTGGGTGTCCTGGCCGACCGTCACCTCGCGCTCCTGCATCGCCTGCAACAGCGCCGCCTGCGTCTTGGGCGGGGTGCGGTTGATCTCGTCGGCCAGGATCACGTTGGCGAAGATCGGCCCGCGGACGAAGCGAAATTCGCGGCGGCCCTGCTCGTTCTCGTCGAGCACCATCGTCCCGGTGATGTCCGACGGCATCAGGTCCGGGGTGAACTGGATGCGCTTGAAGCCCACGTCGAGGATCTGGGCGATGCTCGACACCATGAGCGTCTTGGCCAGCCCTGGGACACCGACGAGCAGGCAGTGGCCACGGGTGAAGACGGCGGCGAGGATCTGCTCGATCACGTCGGTCTGGCCGACCAGCACCCGGCGGAGCTGCTCGGTCATCTGGGTGCGGGCCTGGGCGAACTGGGTCAGGTAGTCGGCGATGCGGTCGGCGGACACGGCGGGCGCCCCTCCGGGACTCGGGTCGGTTCAGCGTATCTTACGGGACGCGAAACACCAAAGCCCACCCGTCCCGTCGCCGGTCGCGTCGTCCCGAGCCAAGTCATGTTGCTGATCCTGGGGCGAAACCACGGAGAGATGGGCGAGCAATTGACGGGATTAGTAGTCGGCAGGGCCGGCCGGTGTCAGGCCCACTTCACAAGGACGCCGAGGTACTCCTCCTTCTTCTTGAGCAGCCCCTCGTAGGCGTCCCCGAGTTGCTCGGGGGTGATCGTGTGCGTCACCAGCCCGGCCAGGCTCAGCCGGCCGTTCGCCAGCGACCGCAACAGCCAGTGCTGCGCCTTGTCGATGTCCCACGCCCCGGCCAGCCGCACGTGCGCCGGCTCGAAGAGCATGTTGCCGTGCGCCCCCGTCACCTCGATGTACCGGCGGTGCAGGTCGTCGTAGAAGTTGACCTCCTTCGCCTTGCCGCGCGGGCTGCCGACCACCACCACCTGCCCGGCGTCGCACGCCAGCGACATCGCCACCGGCATCGCGTCCGGCACCCCGGTCGCGTCGGCCACCAGCTCCGCGCCCCGCGCCCCGAGGTACGCGCTGAGTTGCTCCCGCACATCGCCAGCCGACGGGTCGATGACGTGGTCGGCCCCGGCGCCCTTCGCCGCGGCGCGGCGCATCGCCACCGCATCGATGCCGACCACCGGCGACGCCCCGGCCGCCATCAGGCACCGCAGCGCGAACTGGCCGATGACCCCCAGCCCCAGCACCGCCGCCGACCGGCCGAGCGTGATCCCGGCGCGGACCGATGCCCCGAGGCCATACCGGGCGATGCACGCCACCGCCGCCTTCTCGAACGACAGCGCGTCCGGCATCTTCCACACCCGGCAGCGCTCGTGACCCACGGTCAGGAGTTCCGCCGAGGCGTGGTTGCCGGGGAAGCTGACCCGGTCGCCTTCTTTGAACCCGCCCGGGAAGTCCTTGCCAACCTTCAGTACCGTGCCGGCGGCCGAGTACCCGGAGCGGAACGGGAACTTCCAGTCCGTCATGTTCGGGTCTTTGAGCCACTGGTGGGTGCCGGTGTAGACGGCCAACTCGGTGCCGGCACTGACCGCCGAGTACGCCGCCGCGATCAGGATTTGATTCGGGGCCGGGTCGGGGAGCCGGACCTCACGGACTGCGGTCTGGTACGGCTCGGTGACGACGGCCTGGCGTGCGACGACCATGCGAACCTCGGCGCGTGTGGGCGAAACGGGCGTCAGACGGCTAGCATTCTAGTCGGGGTCGGGAACGCGGCACCGGATGTGCTTCCGGTGCGAACCGCGACGCCCAGATTCCCACCCGTCCGGAGGACCGACATGCCCGCGCTCACGACCGCGCTGATTCGCGCCCTGTTGACTTCGCAGGACGCGCCCTGTGTGTCAATCTACCTGCCGACCCACCGAAGCTACCCGGACAACCAACAGGACCCGATCCGCTACCGCAACTTGGTGGACGCGGCCGAACGGTCGCTGCGCGCGAAGTACCCCGGCCGGGACGTGCGGGCACTACTGGAGCGGTTCCGCGCGCTCACGGCAGACCGCGCGTTCTGGAACCACGCCCTCGACGGGCTGGCGGTACTCGGCTCGGCCGACCGGTTCGAGGTGGTCAAGCTGCCGCGGACGGCGCCGGAACTCGGGGTGGTCGCCGACAGCTTCCATCTCAAGCCGCTGCTGCGGTTCGTCCAGTCCGCCGACCGGTTCCACGTCCTCGGCCTCTCGCGCACCGAGGCGACGTTGTACGAAGGGAACCGTTACGGACTAAGCCCCGCCGAGAATGGGTTGCCGACGTTCGCCGAGGCGGTCGGGACCGAGGTGACGCAGCCGACCCGGGAGAAGTTGACCACCGGCGGCCGGTCGCCGAGTACCGGCCATTACTCCGGCGCGGGGACGCGGAAGGACGAGCTCGACGTCGATCAGGAGAAGTTCCTGCGCGCGATCGACCGGGCTGTGATTGAGAAGTTCAGCAAGCCGTCCGGGCTTCCCATGATCGTGGTCGGGTTGGACGTCAACCTCGGCGAGTTCCGCAAGCTGACCCAGAACCCGCACGTGGTCCAGGAAATGATTTCGGGAGATCCCGGAGCGTACAGTCCCGAGCAACTCCGAGCGCTGGCGTGGAAGGTGATGGAGCCGAAGTACCTCGCCCGCCTGGCCCGCCTGACCGAGAACTATCGAACGGCCCTGGGGACGGGGCTGGCGTCATCGGACCCGGCCGCGATCGCGCCGGCCGCGATGGACGGCCGGGTCGGGATGCTGCTGGTGGACGCCGACAAGGTCGTCCCCGGCCGGATCGACCGCGTCGCCCGGACGGTGCGGACCGACGAGCTTGCCAACCCGGAGGTGGACGACGTACTGGACGACCTGGCGGAGTTGGTGCTGAACACCGGCGGCGAGGTGGTGGTCGTCCCGCACGACCGGATGCCGACCGACACCGGCGCGGCGGCGGTGTATCGGTTCTGACCCCTGGGACCGCGGCCGTCCCGGCCGCTCTTGCTACCTGGGTCGGGGGCTTCTAGGTCATCTCGGAGGCATCTGACCCGCGTAGCAAGAGCGGCCGAGACGGCCGCGGTCCCAGGGGCCTGCCATGTACCGCCCGACTTTATTCATCGCATTCCTGCTGGCCGGCTACACAGCCCCCGCGGACGACGCCCCGAAGCCCGGCGCCGCCGAGCGGACGAAGCCGACCCGCAAAGGCTCCGACTGGCCGCGGTTCCTCGGCCCCAACGGCGACGGCACCTCCCCCGAGACTGGCATCCTGACGACGTGGCCGAAGGAAGGACTCAAGAAAGTCTGGGAGTGCAAGCTCGGCGCTGGCTACGCGCCGCCGGCGGTCGCGGCCGGCAAGCTCTACCACTTCGACCGCTACGGCGACGCCGCCCGACTCACCTGCCGAAACGCCGAGACCGGCGAGATCGTCTGGAAGTACGAGTGCCCGACCCGGTACGAGGACTACTACGGCTACGACAACGGCCCGCGGGCCTGCCCGGTCGTGGACGGCGACCGCGTCTACATCCACGGCGTTGACGGGGTGCTCGCCTGCGTCGCCGCCGCTGACGGCAAGGAACTGTGGAAGGTGGACACCCGGGCGAAGTACCACTTCCACCAGAACTTCTTCGGCGTCTCCTGCGCCCCGCTGGTGGACGGCGAGTTGCTGATCGTCGCCGTCGGCGGCAGCCCGAAGGGGCCGCGGCCGGCCGACCTGCGCGAGGCGAAGGGCGACGGCACCGCGATCGTCGCGTTCGACAAGAAGACCGGCGAAGAGAAGTACCGCCTCGGCGACGAACTGGCGAGCTACTCCAGCCCGGTTGTGAAAGAAATCAACGGCAAGCGGGTCGGGCTGTACTTCGCCCGCGGCGGGCTACTCGGTTTCGACCCGCGGGCCGGCAAACAACTCTTCCACTACAAGTGGCGGTCGCGGATGCTCGAGAGCGTCAACGCCGCCAACCCGGTCATCGTCGGAGACAAGGTGCTCATCACCGAGTGCTACGAGAAGGGGTCGGCACTCGTGAAGGTATCGCCCGGGTGGAAGGTGGAGGAGGTCTGGACCGACGCCGGCCGGGACCACTTCGAGAAGGCGCTGATGGCCCACTGGAACACGCCGGTCCGCGACGGCGGGTTCGTGTACGCCTCCAGCGGCCGGCACGCCCCGGAGGGCGACCTGCGGTGCGTCGAGTTGGCGACCGGCGAGGTCAAGTGGCGCGAGCGGCGGACGACCCGGTCGATGCTGACGAAGATCGACGGCCACGTCCTGAGCTTCGCCGAGTCCGGGGAGTTGCGGCTATTCAAGCTGAACCCGGCCCGGTACGAGGAGGTGGCGCGGTGGGAGGTGCCGGAGCTGACGTACCCGAGCTGGGGGATGCCGGTGGTCAGTCGGGGGTTGCTGTACCTGCGCGGCGAGGACGCGGAGGCCCGCGGCGGGCACAAGCTGGTGTGCTTCGAGCTGATCCCGAAGAGGTAAGACACCCAAGCCCGTGGACGGCAGTCCACGGGCTTTCGAATCCCTTACCCTTTCACCTTTCGGATCAGCGCCTGCCCGACCGGTTCGGGCAGGAACTTCGACAGGTCGCCGCCGAGTTGGGCGATCTGCCGCAAAAGCGAACTGGAGACGTGCGAGTACTCCTCCTTGGCCATCAGGAACACCGTCTCGATCTCCGGGTCTAGGTGCAGGTTCATCAGCGACATGGTGAACTCGTACTCCATGTCCGAGAGGGTCCGCAGGCCGCGAAGCATCAGCCCGGCCCCGGCCTCGCGGACGAACCGCACCGCCAATCCCTCGAACTTCCGCACCTCCACGTTGCCGAACTCGGAGGTCACCGCCCGCATCAGGTCCACCCGCTCGTCGATGTCGAAGAGCGTCGCCTTGTCCGGGTTGATGCCGATGCCGACGATGAGGCGATCGTACAGCCGACTACCCCGCTGGATGGCGTCCACGTGACCGAGGTGGACCGGGTCGAACGTCCCGGTGTAAACGGCGACGCGGGGACTCAGGCCGCGGGTCATGATTGCCTCACCACGTCGAGGAATCGGTCGATCTCGTCTTCGGTGTTGTAGGCGTGCGGGCTGACCCGCAGCCGGCCGCCGCGCACGTTCACCACCACGCCCGCGTCCCGGCACCGCTTCATCACGCTCTTCTGCGAGGCGCCCGGCTTCGTCAAGGACACGATGCCGGACCCGTCCCCCGGCTGCCGGCTGCTGAACACCTCCAACCCTACAGACGGCGCCTTCTCGCACAGATAATCGGTCAGGTGCAGCACCCGGGCCGAGACGGTCTCGATCCCCGCGCCGAGGAGCAGGTTCAGGCTCTCGCCCAGCGCGGTGACGCCGGGCAGGTTGAGCGCCCCGCCCTCGTACCGGCCGGCGTGCGGCTTGAGGTCGAGGTGGATGACGCCGTAGTCGTAGGGCTTGGCAACGCTGTGCGCCCCGACGCCGACCGGGTGCAGCCGGTCAATCCAGTCGCGGCGGACGTAGGCGATGCCGGCCCCCTCCGGGGCGAGCAGCCACTTGTGACCGTCGGCCGACAGCGCGTCGATCGGCGTCTTCTGCACGTCGAGCGGGAAGGCGCCCAGCCCCTGGATCGCGTCCACGAAGAAAAAGACGCCCCGCTCCCGGCACAGCCCGCCCAGCGCGTCGAGGTCGGCGCGGAACCCGCTGGCGAACTGCACGAAGCTGACCGTCAGCAGCCGGGTGCGGCCGTCCATTGCCGCCCGCACGTCGTCGATCTCGATCCGCGGACCGCGGCTCGGGACCGGCCGCACCTCGACCCCGCGCGCCCGGAGGTTCAGCCACGGGTACTGGTTGGACGGGTACTCCTCGGCCGCCAGCACCACGTTGTCCCCGGGCTGCCAGGGGAACCCCTCGGCGATCAGCCCGATGCCGGCGGTGGTGTTCGGGACGAAGCAGATGTCGTCGGCGGACGGGGCGTTGACGAGCTGCGCCGCCAGCCGGCGGACGTGGGCGACGCGGTCGGACCAGAACCACACGTCGGCGATGCCGTTCTCGGCGATCCGCCGGCCGTACTCCTCCAGCGCCTCGACGGCGCGGTCGGGGATCGGGGCCACCGCGGCGTGGTCGAAGAACGCCCACCGCTTGGCGACCGGGAAGTGGGCGCGGAACGCGGTCCAGTCCATGAGCGACCCCCGGGGAACGGGAGGCTTGCCATACATAAGATGGCCCCGGTCCGGCGGCTCGGGAACCCCTCCCGCCGCGGCCGGGCCGATTTTCCCCGAGGGCGACCCGGTGTTTGCGGACAACCCGACCCCGCTCGACCTGCACTTCCGGCTGTTCGGGTTCCCGATCCGAGTCAGCCCGTGGTTCTGGCTGGTGTCGGCCCTGCTCGGGGACTTCATCCTCCGGCAGTTCGGGCTGCTCTACCTGTTGGTGTGGATCGCCTGCGTGTTCGTGTCGATCCTGTTGCACGAGCTGGGCCACGCCTTCGCGGCGCGGTGGTTCGGCAGCACGGCGCGGATCGACCTGATCGCCTTCGGTGGACTGGCGAGCTACCCGCACCCGCCGCGGGCCGGGTGGCGGCGGATGCTGATCGCGCTGGCCGGCCCGGCCGCCGGGTTCTCCTTCGCTGGAATTATCTACGGGAGCGACGTGGCCGCCCGGTGGCGGGAGTCGTCCGACTTCGCGCTGCGGGCGTACAGCTTCCTGCTCTGGATCAACCTGTTCTGGAACTGCATCAACCTGCTGCCGATCTGGCCGCTGGACGGCGGCAAGGTTTGCCGGGAGGTGGTCTACATGGCGGGCGCGCGGAACCCGGACGCGGTCGCCTACGCGGTGTCGATGGTCGCGGCCGGGCTGCTGACGGTGTGGGGCGTCCTCGTCGCCACCGGCAACGAGCCGCGGTGGCTCGTCGAGAACTCGCCGTTCGCGCCGAGCCTGTACATGACGCTCTGGTTCGGGCTGTTCGCGGTGCAGAGTTACCTCTTGCTGCAAGAGGCGAACCGGCAAGCGGCGTGGGGCAAGCCCCACGCTGACGAGGACGACGACCGGCTGCCCTGGGAGCGGCGCTAGTCTCCCCTCTCCCCCGTGGGGAGAGGGGCCGGGGGTGAGGGGTCTTCCTCCCCTCTCCCCTTGGGGGAGAGGGGCCGGGGGGGAGGGGTGGGGC